>DATGXZ010000381.1:0-5051 GCA_035298445.1 Flavobacterium sp. | reverse complement strand
CGGGCACATCCGGCTGGTACAATCCTCCTGCAATAAAGGCGTTTCCTTCTTCGATTTGTATGTAGTAGCCAGGTCGGTTGTGTATTTTGGATCCGCCCGAGAACCAAAGTCCCATATGGGTTTTATAGGGCGATTTGTCCGCTGAGAACCGAATGTCGCGGTTGATGCGGAAGGTGCAGTCTTTGGGTTCGAGGGTTTCCAGGCTCGGGTCGAATGCCTGCAACGCTGCCAGCAGGTCGGTTGCGAGCTGGAGGTATTCTTTTTTATAGGCGTCGTAGCGCTTTTTCTGGCTGATGAACCAGTCGCGATGGTTGTTTTGCTTCAGGTCGCGGAGAAAGTCAAGAGCGGCTTGGGAAAGCATCAAAGGTGTTTTTTGAGTTCGTCTTCTGAAATATAGCCGGTATGTGTCCAGGTAAGTTTTCCATCCTGGTAAAGGAAAAGGGTGGGCAGTTCCGACACTTTCAGTTCACGCACCATGGTTTTGTGTTCATCGGCGTTCAGGCGCATAACCTTAAGAGCGCCGTCCTGTGCGGCCAGACGCTCCATAAAAGGCTTCATCTTTTGGCACGGACCGCACCATTCTGCGTAGAAGTTAACCAATACTTTTCCGGTTTGGATGGCATCACCATATTCTTGCGGACAAATGCCCACCGGGACGGTCGACTGGGGGGCGCCGGCAAGGCCTTCCGCCTCCCATTTGAGGTAGCCGCCCTGCAGGTCATAAACGGTAGAAAAGCCCATCTCCTTCAGTTTTTTTGCGGCACGGGCGCTACGGCCACCGCTGAGGCAATAGACGAAAACGGGTTGTTTTTTATCGAGTGAGGAGGCAATGGCCTGAAATTCGGGGCCGTTCCAGTTCGCCATACGGGCACCGTCGATGTGGCCCGATTGGAATTCTTCGGGTGTTCGTACATCTAACACTTGTGGATGCGGCGTACCGGCCAGTTGTGTTGCAAAGGTTTTTGCCGGAAGTGCGTCGGTTTGTCCGGTGCATCCGACCGCTACCAAGAACGTAAGGTATAACAGGACGATGTATTTCATCCCACAAATATAGTATGAAAAGTTAACAACTGTGTAGGAAGAAAGGCTCGGTTAAAGCGAAAATATCTTATAGGATTGCCCGGTTTTACGCACGATCGCCTCCGTGCGGTCCGGATGGGTATCGGATATGAAGAGTTGCCCGAAATCGTCCTGGTTGACCATTTCAATAATGCGTCCTACCCGGTTTTCATCAAGTTTATCGAAGATGTCGTCGAAGAGGAGGATGGGCATACGCTCACATTGTTTTTTCAGGAATTCGAACTGCGCGAGCTTGAGGGCGATGAGAAACGACTTCTGTTGTCCCTGTGACCCAAACTTCCGGATGGGATGGTGGTCGATGGAAAACGCCAGGTCGTCGCGGTGGATGCCGGAACTGGTGTATTGCAACACGCGATCTTTCGAAAGGGTTTCCTCCAACAAGGCCAAAAGCGGTTTCGCCGCCAGTGGGCTCTCATAGGTCAGTTGCACCGATTCGGCCGCACCGGTGATCTGCCGGTGGTGGTGCTCGAAAATGGGGATGAACGCTTCAAGGAAGGCGCGTCGTTTTTCATAGATAGGCTGCGCCAGGGCCGAAAGCTGCTCGTTGTAAATAGATAAGGTTTCGCCATCAAAGGTGTGGTTCAGGGCGAAATACTTCAATAGTGCATTGCGCTGCACCAGTATTTTCTGGTAATGGATGAGGTGTCGCAGGTAGTCGGGATCCAATTGCGACACGACGCCGTCGACGAATTTGCGTCGCTCTTCGCTGCCTTCGGTGATGAGGTCGCGGTCGGCAGGGGATACCATCACAATGGGAATCAACCCGATGTGTTCCGAAAACTTCTCATAGAGCTTACCGTTCCGTTTCAGCGCCTTCTTCTGGCCTTTTTTGAGGCTGCAGACTACGTGTTCGGCGCGCCCGTCGATTTCAAAGTCGCCCTCGACTACAAAAAAGTCCTCGCCATGGCGGATATTCTGCACTGACAGCGGGTTAAAATAGCTTTTACCCACCGCGAGATGGTATACGGCATCGAGCACGTTGCTTTTCCCGGTGCCATTCGGTCCGACGAAACAGTTGATACGGTTGTCGAACTCGAACGTCTTTTCGGGGAAGTTCTTGTAATTCAGTAAAGAAATGCGTTTGAGGTACATGCGGTGTAGCGGCCGGGCGGCGCCTGCAAATTATTCAAAAATACCGATAAAGCGTTTCAGATTTGAATAAAAATTATATTTTTGCACCTCGATTAAATAAACGTAAATGGCAACCTATAACAAGAGAGGATACAAAGCACCAAAGCCGAAGGAGGAAAAAGTAGAGGATACGTTCGTAGAGGAAGTACAGGTCGATGAGCAAGACAGTACAACCGCCGGCGTGTTCAATGCGCTTGATGCCACCGCCAACAAAACCGAGCAGTGGGTCGAGAAAAACCAGAAGATTATCTTCGGTGTGATAGGTGTCATTGCCATCGCGGCACTGGGCTGGGTACTATACGGCAAATTCATCGTTGAGCCGAAAGAGGCCGACGCAGCCGAGCAGATGTTCCGCGCCCAGCAGAACTTCGTTGAGGCAACCAACGGTACAAAAGCAGACTCTCTCTATGCGCTTTCCCTGAAAGATGCAGAAGGTAAGCCGGGCTTCCCTGCCATTGCAGAAGATTATTCCGGTACGAAATCAGCGAATCTGGCGCACTATTCCGCTGGTATCGCCTACCTACAGACGGGTAAGTTTGACCAGGCCATCGAGCAACTCGAGCAGTTCAAGTCAGACGACGAAACCCTCGGGCCATTGGCACAGGGTGCAATCGGTGACGCATACGCTGAGAAAAAAGACCTGAACAAGGCATTGGAGTACTACCAAAAGGCCATCGATATGAAGAAGGACAACAAATTCATCGCAGCCCGCTTCAAAATGAAAGCAGGCAAGGCAGAGTTGGCCCTTGGCAACAAATCAAAAGCTCTCGAGTATTTTACCGATATCAAAGAAAACTATCCGACATCTGCGGAAGCGCAGGGCGTCGATGCCTTCATGGGGCTTGCACAGTAATGGCAACCGCAAATAAAAACTTGTCGGAATACGACAAGACTTCAATCCCAAACGCGAATGATTTTCGGTTTGGGATTGTTGTTTCAGCATGGAACGATATAGTAACCGAAGGACTTTTTAACGGTTGTAAGGCAGCGCTGCTCGACTGTGGCGCCCGCGAGGAAAATATCATCCGCTGGGAAGTGCCGGGAAGCTTCGAACTCATCTATGGCTCAAAACGGATGATTGACGTGCACCAACCGGATGCCGTGATTTCCATCGGCTGTGTGATAAAAGGCGAGACCATGCACTTCGAGTTTGTGTGCGAGGGCGTTACCCAGGGCATCAAAGACCTGAACATACTGACCGATACACCCGTTATTTTCTGCGTGCTCACTGACAACAACCTTCAGCAGTCGCTCGATCGCAGTGGTGGGTCACACGGCAATAAAGGCACCGAAGCGGCGATTACCGCCATACGCATGGCGGCCCTTAAACGCCAGACACAGCCGCGTAAACCGGTGCAGGGTTTCCGATAAAAAATTGTGAATTTTTTCGCTTCTGTTCCCTCGGTTAATCCAGTGGGAAATATGTATTTTTGAGGCTACCTCAATCCAGTTACATGTCGAGCATCATCCAGCTTTTACCGGATCACGTTGCCAACCAGATCGCGGCAGGAGAGGTCGTCCAGCGGCCTGCATCCGTCGTGAAGGAATTGCTTGAAAACGCCGTTGATGCCCGGTCTACCGAGATTCGTTTGATCATAAAAGAAGCTGGCAAGTCGCTTATCCAGGTCATCGACAACGGTGTGGGTATGAGCGTGACCGATGCGCGGCTGTGTTTTGAACGGCATGCGACATCGAAGATACGGGTGGCGGAGGATCTTTTCGCCCTTCATACCAAAGGATTCAGGGGGGAAGCACTCGCCTCGATTGCGGCGATTGCGCACGTCGAGTTGAAGACCCGCCAGGACCAGGAGGAACTCGGCACCCATCTCGTCATCGAAGGAAGCCGTTTCGTATCGCAGGAAATGGCGGTGGTGCCGAAAGGAACGTCCTTCGCCGTAAAAAACCTCTTTTTCAATATTCCGGCCCGACGCAACTTCCTGAAATCGGATACGGTGGAGCAGCGGCATATCATCGATGAGTTCCAGCGGGTGGCTTTGGCGCATCCGTCGATTCATTTCAGCCTCCATCACAACGGCCATGAGGTATTCAACCTGCCGGCTTCCAACCTGCGGCAACGCATCGTAGGCGTATTTGGGGGTAAAACCAATGAGCGGATCGTGCCAACCTCCGAGCAGACTGAAATCGTGAACCTGCAGGGGTTTGTAGGTAAGCCGGAGTTTGCGAAAAAGGGTAGGGGGGAACAGTTTTTCTTTGTGAACGACCGTTTCATCCGAAGTGGCTACCTCCACCATGCCGTTATGGCGGCCTATGAAGGATTGATTAAGGAAGGATGCCAGCCTTCGTATTTTCTCTATCTGGACGTCCCACCGCATACTATAGACATCAACATCCACCCAACGAAAACGGAAATCAAGTTTGACGACGAACATGCGCTGTATGCCATTTTGCGTTCGGCGATCAAGCATAGCCTCGGACAGTTTAACGTGGCGCCGGTACTGGACTTTGAGCGCGATCCGAATCTGGATACGCCTTATTATTTCAAGGATGCGGCGGCCGTATTGCCTACGGTAGAGGTCGACCAGGCTTTCAACCCGTTTGGCGAGACACGTCCGGCCAAGGCGACATCTTCCTCTTCTTCGTATCGTAAAGAACCGGCGCCCCAGTGGCAGTCGTTATATGCTGACCTGAAGCACGACACCGAAGTGGTATCGGCAGCGTTTCCGGATGTGCAATTCGAGTCGGAGGAAGTCACACCGTCGCTTTTCAACGAAGAGGAAACCACCGGAACGACCCGCACGTATCAGGTGCACCGGAAATACATCGTCAGTCCGATAAAGTCGGGCATGGTCATACTCGACCAGCAACGGGCCCACCAGCGG
>DATGXZ010000380.1:0-2704 GCA_035298445.1 Flavobacterium sp. | reverse complement strand
AATGGATGTCATATTAAGGACGGCGCCGAGTTTTCCGTCGATGATATACTTTTCAGCGTCGGCGCTGACGGCGGCCCCGGTAGAGATATCCCCCGGAGGTGAGATGAGGTTCAGTTGCCCGATCTTCTCCTCAAGCGTCATTTTAGACAGCAATTGGTCGAGGAAGGCGTCTTTAGTAGTGTTCTGTGCGTAGTTGAACGAGGCGGCCAGCAACAGAAGTGCATACAGGTGTTTCATTAGAGGGAAATAAGAGGTCCTAAATTTCTAGTCAAGTCCGGAGGACAAGGAAGTGCGAAAACCAAAAGCCCCCAAACGGAGGCTCTGTCGGCATTGCGATCACTTACTCTACTTTTTTAACCGGTGTACGCTCGGATACGCCGTTTTCGTTTATGGCTTCGATGGTGAAATAATAGGTTTTCTGAAGGTCCATCGCCTTGAACCAATACTCATTGAAGTCGTGCACCATAATGCAGTTGTAGAGCTTGTCAGGAGCGGTTCCGTAGTAAAGGTTGTAGGCGTATGCATTATCCACCGGCGACCATTTGATGTAGGCGCTGCGTTTGTCTTTCTCGGTGCGCAGGACGATTAACTCTTTCACCGCGTCAGGTTTCGCACCCCCGCCATTTCCGAAGACCCGAAGTCCACTGATCGCAAACTTCCCGGTTGGCATGTGCAGGTTTTCGAGTTTGATAAAACGGGTTTTAATCGGTTGGGCCAGTTCGACATAGTCGTGTGGCACATCCGTTTTGTTCTTGCTTTTATCTACAAGTAACGTCCACTTCTTGCCGTCATTCGAGCAATAGAGGCGGTATTGGTGGTAGGTAGTGGTTTGTTTTCCGAGGAACTCCACGTCCTGGTCGGCATAGTTAATCTGGATCGCATTGACGGTACACATTTGTCCGAGATCACTCTGGATCCATTCTCCCGGGTTCGCCGTCTTAGCGCTCCAATAGGTTTTGATGCTTTCGTCGACGGCGTTATTGGCGAAGAAACTGCCTAGTGTCGACGATACGGTTACCGGCTTTTTGTAATTGAGTAGCATCCATCCCGGAAAGGTCTTGCCGTCTTTTCGCGCTTCCGGAAGGTACTGCGGATAATCGCCGAAGGCCGTGTTGCACCACATCACATCGTCTTTGTCAAAGCCGGTCGGCCAGATACCCATGCGGCGCTCCCAGGTGTTTTTGACGCACACGATGCTGGTCGAGATATGCCAGTAATTGCCGTATTTATCCTGAAAAGTCGACCCGTGTCCGGCTCCCCGCGAAAACCCGCCGGGCTTGAAACTCAACGGATCCGATTGTGCAAAGGTTTCAATGCCGTCGAACAATGGTTTGCTGCCCACGACAACGCCGTCGGCATAGCCGCTGAATTCGGTTCCCGGAGCACCATATTGGAAATAGTATTTGCCATTGTGTTTCGTCATCCACGCCCCTTCGATGAACGGGTCGAGGAAGGTATTGTCCATATATTCCCCAAAGCGTTGCCAACCGTAGCGCCAGTCTTCCAAAAGATACATCGGCATGCGGGTGCCAATCGGCTCAAAGGTTTTGCGGTTCAGCTCGACGCCCCATACCGGATAGCGGTTGCTGCTGCCGTTATACATATAGAAGCGGCCATCGTCATCGGTAAAAAATGCCGGATCCCAGCCACCGATTTCAAGCGAGTCTTTAATGACGAACCATTTATTGTGTTCGGGGTCGGTGCTGCCCCACAGGCTAAAGTTCTTTTTATAGGTACTGCCGAACACGACCATCGTGTCGCCGATGACGCCTACGCCCGGGGCGCACAGTTCATCTTTTTCAGGGTTCCACGGGCGAAGGAAGCGCTTTTCATGGAACTTCCAGTTCAGCATGTCCTTACTATGCCAATAGCCCCATTGGTTGGTTGAAAACAGGTAAAGGTCGCCCTTGTAGTTCACCACCACCGGGTCGGCTGTGGCCCGATGGCGTCCCCAGGCGGTAAAGCTCTCAAAAGGGGTGTAACCATAATCGACATTGATGGGGTTACAGAAGGTTTGTTGTTGGGCGGTGGCGGATAAGCACCATACGGTTGCCACCAGTGCGAAAAAATGTTTCATGGTTGATGAGGTTGGTAACGCTAAAATAACGAAAAGAGAAATGAGGACACCGACATCGGACTTTCTCAAAACTACATCAACCCCTAATTTTTTTCGCGTATTTACTGCTTTTTGGCCAATTTCCGCGGCAGTAACACTACATCATCGCTATTCAGGCGTGATGGATTGACACAACTCCACCAAAACCCCATTCGTTCCCTTCGGATGCAGGAACGCCACGAGTTTGTTATCGGCACCTTTCTTGGGTGTTTCGTTCAAAACAGTGAATCCTTCGCCTTTTAACCGGGCGATTTCCGCTACGATGTCGTCTACGTCGAAGGCGATGTGGTGGATGCCTTCCCCTTTTTTCTCCAGGAATTTTGCAATCGGGCTGTCGTCATGCGTGGCTTCCAGCAATTCGATCTTGTTCGGCCCCGACAGGAAAAACGACGTACGCACGCCTTCACTTTCTACGTCTTCCATTTTATAGGGCGCCACACCCAGCAGTTTTTCAAAAAGGGCATTCGAAGCGGCGAGGTCTTTGACAGCGATTCCGAGGTGTTCGATTTTGTTCATGGAAGGGAGTGGGTAAGGAGTAACTGAGTAACTGAGTAACTGAGTAACTGAGTAACTGAGTAACTGAGTAAC
>DATGXZ010000379.1:0-2765 GCA_035298445.1 Flavobacterium sp. | reverse complement strand
GGCAACGTTTCCTACGAAGTCGTTGATGTTACCTACCTGACCGATATACGGGATGTTGTTGATGATTTTCGGCGTCTCGCAACGCAATGGCGGCACGAACGACATGTTTTGGTTGGGAAGGGCCGGCGTGCCCCCAATGCTCTGATAGGCAAAGGCATCCTGTGAGGTACGCACATACAGGTTGTTATCGGCTGTGTAGACGCTTCCATACGGCGCATAATATTCCCCGGCGTTGAGTATGGTGACCGGTGTCGTGTCACCGTATAGATACACTTCCGTATTGTCGTAGTGTGCCACGATCATAGGCCGTTCGGTCGCGTCGGGCCCGTTGCCACGGATAAAAATGTACTCCTTACCCGTCCGTTCGGTCGACACGATCTGGTCGATTCCCATGTCGAGGTTCTGGTTGGCGTTGGAACCAGAGGCCGAACCACAGTTGACGGCTATGGGTTTATCCGATGACACCAGCATCCCGATCAGGGCGTCGCGGTTGGAATCGTTGGGGCCCTGTACGGCGATGACATAGCTCTCACCCCGGTTGAGGATGATATCGGGCGGTGTATTACCTGCCACCTGGTTGTTGAGTAATACGGCTCCTGTTTTGATATCCTCAAAATGAACGGTCGTATTGTTTTCCGTTGCCAATATGGCGGCGAAGGTGAAGTGGAAGGTCGTATACTGACCCGGGTCGACGTCGGTGTTGGTGAAGGCACCGATCCGGAACTGGGTACCGAGTGCCGCGATGCCCTTTGATACGATACCGCCTGCCTGGAAATTATCGACCGTGGCGGTAAGGCGTACGGTAACATACACCATGTCTTCCGCCTCTACGATAAATCCCTTATTGGCCTGCACGGAAGAAACATCGGCCGGGTCGACGATCAACTGGGTGTTGAAGCCCGAACCGATGGAGTGGATATAGGGATTGTCACGTGTGACCGTGCCTTCGATGATGTTCCCTCCAATTTCCAGTATACGAAAATTGACCGGCGTGAGGCTGGGGCAGGAAACATACAGGTATTGTCCTTGAGGCGGCTGGTCGGGCGAAAGTGATATCGGCGGGATATAATGCGTCTTGCTGAACTGGGCAGATGCCAGCCAGGAAAAGAAGAGCAGACCTATGAACAGGATCCTTTTCATGCAAGAATCCAAAAGTAGCGAAATTTATCGTTTGAGGGCGAAGTGACCCCTGATATTACGCCCGTTGGCGAGCTCGATACTGAACCAGTAATCGTCCGCGGGAAGCGGTCTGCCGTCGTAGGTTCCGTCCCATGTAGGGAGTGCGGCTGAAACGACCGTAAGGAGTTTTCCGTAGCGGTCAAATATCGCGATCCGTGCGCCGGAAAGGAAGGAAAAATAGGGTATTGTCCAGTAATCATTGAAGCCATCTCCATTAGGGGTAAAGAAAGAGGGATAATCCAAAACATAAAAAGGTTGCGTCGAAAGTCCACATCCTTTCCGATCCCGCACATAGGCGGTAAATGCGCCACCGGGTATATCGGTAAAAACAGGTGAGCCCACAAAAGCCCCACCGTCAAGAGAATATTCGTAGTCGCCGGGTCCAGACGCCGTAATCGTAACGGTATTACGACCGCCCATGAAATCGTCTACGGTAATCGCATCGATGGTTGCGGCATCCGACGCCGTGACGTAAAATGTCTTGGTCCGCGCACAGCCGTTCGGGTCGGTTACGGTCACCGTATAAGTGCCTCCTGTGGTCACCGAGATGAACGGTGCAGTAACCGGAGGCGTCGTATTCCATACATAGCTTGAAAAACCTGTAGGCACGCGCAATGTCTCGGGAGTGCCTGCGCAGACGGCCACGTTCTCATCCTCAAAACCGGCGGGCTGGAATACCCATACGGTAAGGGGTACGGTAACGGTACCATAGCAATCCGGTCCGTTTACCACGCGTGCATAGAGGGTTTGGGAAAAAGGCGTCGTGTTCGTGTATGGCGACGATAAGGGCGTGCCCAACGCCTCTGCCTGGGCCAAGGTTTCGTAGAACGACACGGTCAATCCGGCGGGGAGTCCGGTTGTAATCGTCTGGGCAATCGCCGTGAGGTCGAAACCGGTTTTCCCGTCGGCGTCCTCATCACAGGCGGTCTGCGCGGAAAGGGGCGGGAGTGGTGTCGTGGCGAACCGCAATTGTACCAATGAAAAGACCGTACAGCCAAAACGGTTCTCCGATCGGGCATAAATGTCGCGTCGGTTTGAGAGATACGCAGCAGGCTGTGTAATGGGCGTGGTGTCGGTGGTCAACTCAAAATACTGCACCGCGGTGATGGCCGGATCCGCCGCCTGCAATTGCGGGCCCACTTTTGTCAGGTCAAAGGTGGCGAGGCCGTCGCCATCGATGTCGCATTCGAGCAAGGTGACGGTTACCGGCATCAGGTCGGGCGCGTATTCGATACGGATGCGTCCGGTAGCCACACAACCCGAACTGCCGTAGGTGATAGCCACACGATAATCGCCGGTCTGGTTTACGGTGTAGGTTGGAAGGGTTTGGCCTGCCAAGGCGACTTCATTTCGGTACCACTGATACGAATTCGTGCCGGGTTCTGTGGCATCTAAAACAACGGTATCGCCCGGACAAACAGGTGTATTGGTGGCGATGAGCCGGTCATTCCCCAGGTTTTTGCCAATGGTAAAACTCCCTGCTCCGAGAAAAATAGCCGAATCATACAGGTTATTACCCTGGTCCGCCACTACGAGTTTCATGTGATAGGTAACGCCGGGCGTGACCGTCGCCATGGCTTTCAACA
>DATGXZ010000378.1:0-4634 GCA_035298445.1 Flavobacterium sp. | reverse complement strand
GTCGACGAATTCTACCTCGACAAAATCGCGGAGGGCCAAAAAGGGCATATCGATGTGGCCGGGAAAGACGTAACCGTGGTCGTGACCAAGCGGGTGCCCGAAGTAAAAGGCGGACGTTTCACGGTCGAACTCGCCTTTATTGGGGCGCAGCCGCAGGTGCAACAGGGCACGAGCTTCGGGGTCAGGCTCACGCTGTCGGCCAGTCGCCGGTCGTTGGTGGTGCCCAAAGGCAGCTTTTATTCCGATACCGCCGGCAAATGGATTTTCGTCGTCAACGGTGCTACCGCCCAACGTCGCAGCATCCGGGTGGGCCGCGAGAACCCCGACTATTACGAAATCACCGAAGGCCTGAAACCGGGCGACCGCGTCATCACTTCGTCGTATCGCGATTTCACCGAGGCCGACATCCTGAACCTTCAATAGCCGTTTCAATCATCAATCATCCTAATCATCAATCATCGTTTTCACGTTAATCATCATCAAAAAATGAAACAGTTAATCTTCTTGTTGTCGCATCCGTCAGGCCGGTTTTCCGTCCTCTTCCAATCGAAAGGCGCGTATTTTTGTATTCTTTCCCAATCCTTAACTCCTTCAACATGATCCAGATCCAGAACCTCACCCGCGTTTTCCGCACGGAAGAAGTAGAAACCACCGCCCTCAACGGCGTTAGCCTGACCATTCAACAGGGCGATTTCATCTCGATTATGGGTCCGTCAGGCTGTGGGAAGTCGACGCTCCTCAATATCGTCGGCCTGCTCGATGGTCCGACTTCAGGCAGTTATACGCTACTCGGCAACGAGATGGCCGGACTGAAGGAAGCGGAACGGGCGCTCGTACGCAAAGAGAACATCGGGTTCATCTTCCAGAATTTCAATCTCATCGATGAATTGTCGGTATACGATAACATCGAATTGCCGCTGCTGTATAATAAGGTCGGTGCTTCGGAACGGAAGGCAAAGGTGGCCGAGATTGCGGAAAAACTCGGCATTTCCCATCGGTTGAAACACTACCCCCAACAATTGTCGGGAGGGCAACAGCAACGTGTGGCCGTAGCGCGGGCGCTGGTGAACGATCCAAAGATCATCCTTGCCGACGAGCCCACCGGGAACCTTGACAGTAAGAATGGTTCGGAAGTAATGGAACTCCTCACCGACCTGCACGCGAAAGGTGCGACTATCCTGATGGTGACGCACTCTGACCATGATGCATCGTTTTCCCAGAAAACCATCCTGATCCGCGACGGTATCATCTTCTCTGAGAAACAGAACCAACGTCATGTTGACGTCATTCTTGACACTAACCGATAAGCCATGGTAGCCGTTATCTTCAAAATCCTGCTGTATCTGTCCACCCTCGTGAACGGATTCCTCGTCCATACGCCGGCCATTGCGCCGCCCGGGGCCCCGTGTCTTATTGAGAAAACCGTTGTGATGCCCGACGCACCGCATACGCCTGTTCCACCCTGTAAACCCGTCGTATCATGATCCGCAACTGGCTTCGCATTTTTACCTTCCAGCTCCGCCAGAACAAGCTGTTCACGGCGTTGAACATACTCGGACTTTCGATTGGCATCAGCGGCCTCCTCTTCGCCATTCTCTATTGGAACGACGAAACGGCCTACGACGCCTGGAATCCGAAAAAAGACAGCACCTATCTCGTCATCAACGATCTGGGCGACATGGACAAATGGGCCGTATCGAGCGCCCCGACCGGTCCGACCCTGCTGCAGTTTACGAAAGACGTACAATCGTATATGTACTTCAGCGGGTATGGTTCCGACAAAGTGACCGTGGGCAAAAAAGCCGAAACGGTGGAAAAGACGCTCGCGGCGCAGGCCAACTTCTTTTCCTTCTTTCCATTCGAATTTGTGGAAGGAAACGCACAGACCGCCCTGCGTGATGAGAGCGCGGTAGCCATTTCGGAAGCGTTGGCACGTCGGTTTTTTGGAGACGAGAAGGCACTCGGCCAACGCATGACCTTCGGGAAGCAGACCTACACCGTACAAGGCGTCTATCGGGTTCCCGGCAAGTCGTCTATCGCACCCGACTTGGTGGCCAATACCATTGAGCGACGGCTTCGGGAAGCGAAGGATGACTGGGGCAACTTCAGTTATAACCTGCTGCTTCAGATTGACGACCCGTCAGCGGTTCCGTCGGTGAAGAAGGCGTTTGATGTAATGTATTATGAGAACCGCACCAAAAAATACGCGAAATCCGAGGGACTGACGCCCGAGGAATACATCAAAAAGGAGGGTCGCGAGAACCCGGTAATCCTGGAGAAATTGGCCGACGCCCGCCTGCATTCGATTGTGCAGGGGTATCCGGAAGGGAAGGGCAACTACCGGTTCCTGATGGTTATGATGGCGCTTTCCATCCTGATACTGGTCTTGTCGATCGTGAACTATGTGAACATGACGACGGCCAACGCGCTGTCACGGGCCCGGGAGGTTGGTGTTCGCAAAGTGTTGGGCAGTACGCGAAACGGCATTGTGTGGCAGTTCCTGATGGAGGCCGCCATACTGACGGCGTTTGCCATTCTGCTCTCGCTGGCGATCGTCGAACTGGCGCTTCCGTATTACAACGACTTTTTACAAAAACAACTCTCGCTTTCCGGAACCCTTTTTGCGCTGGAATTGGTGGGCATCTTCACAATCGTAGTGGCTATTGCCGGCATTTTCCCGGCAGTCTATGTTTCGAAATTCCAGACGCTGAAAGTCCTGAAAGGAAATTTCGGCCGCAGCCGCAACGGCATGTGGCTGCGCAACGGGATGCTGGTGCTGCAATTTGCGATTGCTTCCTTTTTTATTGTGGGGTCGAACATCGTGAACGAGCAGATTACGTATATGTCGACGAAGGACTTGGGTTTCCGCGGTGAACAGGTGTTGCAGGTAACGTTCCGGAACGATTATGATTGGCGCGATTCCCTTTACATCCAAAAAATCAACACCCGGATGGCGCTTATCAAAGATCGAATCGCACGTATTGACGGTGTGAAAGGCGTAGCGGCCGGGGCGTTTAACTTTGAAGGAGGCGCCACGTCGTCGTCAAGTTTTTCCTATAACGACACCGAAATCCAGGGGGAAAACATGGCGACCGATTTTGGATTGTTCGACATCCTCTCGGTCAATGTGGTGAAAGGGCGCGATCTCTCGCCGAAATTCGCCTCCGATACCGTCGAATCGATATTGGTCAATGAAACGGCGCTGCGGATGATGCGGGAGCCCAATCCGATCGGAAAGGTCGTGAAGTGGAATAACTACCAGCTTCGCATCGTAGGGATTGCGAAAGATTTCCATACCAATTCCATGACGGCCCCGATCAAGCCGATGGTATTCATGCACTTCAAAACCGTCGACTGGATGGCGGGAAATGCCAATCGCTTCTACATCCGGATCGAGCCGGAAAAAACGGAATCGGTGGTGGCAGGACTCGAGAAGCTATGGAAAACAACGGTGTCTCCGGGTTATCCCTTTGAATATGATTTTGTGGATAAGGTATATGCCCGCACCTACCGCTCGTTTGTGTTGCAGCGGAACTTGTTCATGTTACTCAACATCACCGTCATCGTCATCGCGCTCTTTGGCCTGTTTGCACTCGCCTCGTATTCGATGGAGCGCCGGATGAAGGAGATCGCCATCCGGAAGACACTCGGTGCCGATACCAAATCCCTGCTCATGGCCTTGTCAAAGCAGTACCTGGTGTTCTGCGGAATCGGTTTTATACTCGCGTTTTTCCCCACGCGCATCGTACTGTCGGAATGGCTGAACGATTTTGCGTATCGCATTGACATCACGTTCGTGCCCTTCCTGGCCGGGTTCCTGGTGCTGACGGCCCTTACGTTGCTGATTGTTTTGGTACGGGCGTATCGCGCCACTAGGGTGGATGTGTTGAAATACCTGAAGTACGAGTAACGGCACTCTATGTTTACGAACAGGGAGCGCCCTTTTCGTGATTCCATCGGTTCTTACTTAACGAAAAAAGGCGGCCAAAAACGGTCGCCTTCTTTTGTTTTTTTGTCCGTATTACTTTTGTATGCTTACAGTTTCCCCCGTATCTTTGCAATCTGAAATCAGTTTAAATAAGGATAAGGTTTTGGGCTGTAACCGTTTCATCCACAGCCTCCCCACATGAAACTAGACAGAAAAGAGATAATGGCGGCACTCGAAACCATCACGGTGGCGGGTGAAGGCCAGAACATGGTCGAGAGCGGTGCCGTGCGCAACGTGCTCACCTTTGGTGATGAAGTAGTCGTGGAAGTGGTGCTGTCGACACCGGCCTTACACATCCGTAAGCGGGCGGAAGTCGACATCATGAAAGTCATCCATGAGAAAGTATACGAGAAGGCGAAAGTTAAGGTCAACGTAAAAGTCGAGGCACCTGAGAAGCCGGAAATCAAAGGAAAATCCATTCCCGGCATCCAGAACATCGTGGCGGTGGCATCCGGAAAAGGAGGCGTCGGCAAATCGACCGTTACCGCTAACCTGGCGGTGACATTGGCCAAAATGGGCTTCCGTGTAGGCGTACTCGATGCAGACATTTACGGCCCATCGATGCCGATTATGTTCGACGTCGAAAGCGAAAAGCCGATTTCAGTGACCGTCGACGGACGCTCGAAGATGAAACCCATCGAAAGCT
>DATGXZ010000377.1:0-5065 GCA_035298445.1 Flavobacterium sp. | reverse complement strand
CCCGACCAGGCGAAGTACGTACGGGTGTTCCTGCCCAGTCAGGTGTTCATCCGGACACATCAAAACCGCTTTTCGCAGGCTGTGACCCTCAATCCCCTGAAATGGACGAATGCGACGGGCTTTCGGAAAGTGCTGTCCCATTTCTACGACCAGGCGTCGTTTTCGACCGAACGGAAACGTAAAGCCGAAGCGAGGGAGTTCGATGTCAATCCGTTCGACGGCAGTGAAAACGGGTTGTTGGGACTGGCGCTGACCCTCCGCAACTCCCTGTATTTCAATCGCGGAAAGCAGCACCACTCCCTCACGTATACATGGTTAAAGAGCGAAGCGCGGAGCCTGTTGTCGGTGGGCGCGCAGGAAAACACGAATGGCCTGCACCAACTGCAATACGTACACCTTTTCCAGAAAAGCTGGCTTGTCACCCTTACAACCGAAGCCAATACCTCGGTCACCTATTCTGAGAATTACGCCGGACGTAACTTCCGGCTGAATGGGAAGGAAGGCGAATCGAAGGTGTCGTATCTCTTTTCGAAGAATGCCGCATGGGACGTTTTCCTTCAGTTTAAGGAAGTATCCAACCGACTCGGCGACCAGGAAAAGCTGTCACAAACCCGTTGGGGGACGTCGTTTTCCTTTACGGGCAGCAAAGATTTTACCGCAAACGGAGAAGTGGCTTTGCTTAGGAATGTCTACAGCGGAAATGCGTTGTCACCTGTTGCATATACCATGTTGGAGGGACTCCAGCCCGGGCAAAACACGACCTGGCGTCTGCTGGTGCAAAAAACACTCACCCAATATCTGGACTTAAATATCAGTTACCAGGGACGAAAAAGTGAGGGGACAAAGGCCATCCATACGGGGAGTATACAACTTAGAGCCTTTTTCTAAGTTTATACGTATATACCAAAAATGCCACAAAACGCACCGGATATACCCGTTCACAGGCATTTTTAGGACTTCGTCGGAATTTAAAGTCTTGTTTACATGAAAGTTTGTAATTTGCGGCCGTTCGATGGAACAAACATTTGTCGGTTTTTGAATGAATTTTTCCCTATTTTTGTGGCCTATGAAAGTCGTACATAAGAATTTGCCCCTTCTTATTCTATCGGCTGCCATGTTGATTGCCACGCCAGCCCTTGCGGCAGGCCCAGGGGGAGGTCCACCACCACCCGCAGGTCCGCCACCTCCGCCTGGCTTACCAATCGATCATGGTATCCTTTATTTGATTGCAACTGCCATCGCCTACGGTGGGTTCGTGTTGCTTGGTAAGATCACATCCCGAAAAATAAAAGCGTAATATCTCTTATTCGCTGAGTAAAATAAAAAAGGCCACCTTTTCGGGCGGCCTTTTTGTTGTATTAGGTCGATCTTACAAATCAAACTTGATTCCCTGAGCCAGTGGCAGGCTGGTCGAATAGTTGACGGTGTTGGTTTGTCTTCTCATGTAGACTTTCCATGCATCCGATCCAGACTCGCGGCCACCGCCCGTTTCTTTCTCGCCACCGAACGCCCCGCCGATTTCGGCACCCGACGTTCCGATATTGACATTGGCAATACCACAGTCAGAACCTGCTGCTGACAGGAAACGCTCCGCCTCGCGAAGATTGTTGGTCATGATGGCAGACGAAAGTCCTTGCGCCACGCCATTTTGGATGTCGATGGCATTCTCTACGTCTCCGGAATATTTAAGCAGGTACAGTATAGGAGCAAACGTCTCATGCTGCACGATGGCGAAATGGTTCTCTGCCTCCGCGATGGCAGGCTTCACATAGCAACCACTTTCATATCCGTCTCCAGACAGTACGCCGCCTTCTACCAGAATGCGTCCGCCCTGCGCTACAACATCCTGCAATGCTTTTTCGTACATCGCTACGGCATCTTTGTCAATAAGCGGTCCGACGTGGTTATTCTGGTCGAGCGGATTGCCGATACGCAACTGCCCGTAGGCCGCTACAATCGCTTCCGTAACCTTATCGTACATGCTTTCGTGGATAATCAGTCGGCGGGTGGTTGTGCATCGTTGTCCTGCTGTACCGACGGCACCGAAGACGGCGCCGATTACCGTCATTTTGATGTCGGCATCCGGGGTCACAATAATCGCATTGTTTCCGCCCAGTTCCAGCAGCGAACGCCCGAGTCGGGCCGCTACTTCCTGCGCTACGATTTTTCCCATACGTGTCGATCCCGTAGCGGAAACAAGCGGAACACGGGTATCTTTTGAAAGCAACTCGCCGATTTTGTAGTCGCCGGTCACCAGGCAGGAAATACCTTCCGGAAGGTTGTTCTCGCGCAACACTTCTGCGATGATGTTCTGGCAGGCAATGCCGCACAGCGGTGTCTTTTCCGAAGGTTTCCAGATGCACACATCGCCGCAAATCCAGGCGAGGGCGGTATTCCATGACCAAACGGCCACGGGGAAGTTAAAGGCGGATATAATGCCGATGACACCAAGCGGATGGTATTGTTCGTACATGCGGTGACCCGGACGTTCGGAGTGCATGGTGAGTCCGTGCAACTGACGCGACAAACCAACGGCGAAATCACAGATATCGATCATTTCCTGTACTTCGCCAAGACCTTCTTGATAGGATTTCCCCATTTCGTAGGAGACGAGTTTTCCCAGCGCTTCTTTATGCTGGCGGAGCTTCTCGCCAAATTGTCTGACGATTTCGCCGCGACGTGGTGCCGGCATAAGACGGAAGGTTTTGAAGGCTTCCGTTGCCGCCTGCATCGCTTTTTCATAGTCGGCTGGCGTCGACATACGGACTTTTCCGATCAATTGTCCGTCCACCGGAGAATACGATTCCAGAATTTCTCCAGAAGCAAACTGCTGGCTACCGGTAGAAGTTCCTTCATTTATCTCACGGATTCCAAGTTGTGAAAGCGCTGCTGTCATGCCGAACTGCTCGGCTATTGTAGTGGTCATGCGTACGTTCTTTTTCATTTTGACCGCAAAGGTACTAAAAAAGCGCGTCCGAAAACGTTCGCGTGATGGCGGCCCGTGCTATCTGAAGCACTCCTCTTTTTCGAAAAAACACATGATTCGACCGAATAGACCCGTAATACGACCGAATACGGACAATCTCCTTACTGGCGTCCGTGTCACGTCTACTTTTGCGAATTTGAAATGGATTTCGAGCTCTCACTATAATCCCTTAAAATCCTTATTACATGCTACCAACACGTCCACACATCGCCACTTTCCTACGCTATTCGCTATCCGTTTGGATGTTTACAATCGCGCTGACCGCCGTAAATGCCCAGTCGATCTCAGGCCCTACATCCCTCCGGGTGGGACAAACGGCCACGCTTTCAACTCCGGGTTTCAGCAGTTTCGTACTGCCGACCGGAGGTACCATTACGATGGTGGGCAATGATCGGGTTCATACTTTTACCTCGAATGACACATTTACAACGGCGCAAAGCCTTTTTGGCGCAAGTTTACTGGTTGTCGGAGGCGGTGGGGGCGGCGGTTTTAATGGCGGGGGCGGGGGCGGCGCCGGAGGCTACTACTATAGTAACGCACTTACCATTGGAACAGGTACGTTTCCTGTCACAATTGGGGTTGGTGGAGCAGGCTCGACTAGTAGTTCAGCAGTCGGATCCAACGGCGGTAGTAGTAGTTTTGGCTCTCTCGTGAGCATGCCAGGGGGCGGCGGGGGCGCGACGCGGAACATAGCCACCCCCGGAGGGCAAGGAGGATCAGGGGGCGGCGGGGCTGGCAGTGGTGTAGCCACGTCAACCAGTTGCATATACAGTGTTGAGCTGTGGACAAACGCCCAAGCCAGCTTGACCGTTTATATCGATGGCACGGCTTACGGTAGCATTATCGCGGATAATGTCGGCGAATCTGTGAGTCCAGGAACGGCCTCGATGAACTTCCCGGTAAAAAGCGGGCAAACCATTACCGCAACAACAAGCGGAGAAGGACTTTTCTTTTTTTATAACGGACCCAACCAATCCGGTCAAAGTTTGGGTCGCAACCTCGCTACACCAGTTAACCTCTGTACCGCCGGCGGTAGTGACAATGCCGGTAACGGGACGAACAATTCCAAAGGAGGTAAAGGAACCCCTTTCGACGCGGGTTGCCTTGCAGCGGGCGGAGGTGGTGGCGGTGCAGGTGGTGCAGGGGCAAACGCAACAAACGATATGGCAGGTGTCGGTGGCGCCGGTCTGCAAAATAACATTACCGGAACATCCCTTTGGTATGCCGCTGGAGGGGGTGGCGGTCTTGCCGGATATTCCGGATGCGGCACTTCTACGGCGGCCAGTCCCGGCGGTGCGCCTGGCGGCAACGGGATTGGCGGCAACGGCGAAACTACTGCGGGAGCAGCCAACACCGGATCGGGGGGCGGCGCCGAAAAAAATGGGGGATCAGGAGTTGTCGTGGTGCGCTATCCGCTGCCGCAATGGTGGTCAAGCAACCCTTCGATTGCCACCGTCGAAGCACTAACAGGTGTCGTGACGGGCGTTTCGGCAGGCACCACCACCATTAACTGCAACTATGCTGGAAACCTATTTTCTGTTTCATTTACCGTAACAGCACCGGCACCGGCGCTGACCATCACGGGCACAACTTCGTTATGCCCGGGCAAAACATCAGATTTAAATAGCGGCCGCCCCGATTACGTTGCTCCTACGGGGGGAATCATTACCACTATAGGTAACGAACGCATCCACACTTTTACGGCTTCGGGCTCGTTTAATTCCCCACAACCTATATATGGTGCCCGCATCCTCGCGATTGGAGGCGGTGGCGGAGGGGCAAGTGACGGAGCCATCGCAACCAGTAGCGGTGGCGGAGGGGCGGGTGCCTACGTATACCTCACGGACCGCGATATCCCATCAGGGAACCAAGCCGTCACGGTGGGTGCAGGAGGTGTCGGAGGTGTCCATAATGGCACCGGATCCGGATCCGCCACCACCTTCATATCGGCCTTGGCTGCTGGAGGTGGGTTCGGCGCCTCCGAAGGGTCTATGTACTTTGCTGCCAACGGTGGCTCTGGCGGCGGCTCTTCGGTCGGGACAGGCGCGAAGGTGAACGGAGGGTTAGGCACACTTGGAT
>DATGXZ010000376.1:0-2331 GCA_035298445.1 Flavobacterium sp. | reverse complement strand
AGAAAGTAGCCGCCAACCGTTCTGACCGTGAGTCAACAGAAGGTGCTGCCATCGCGGCGGTAAATGCTGACAAAACAGAAGGTGCGGTCATCACGCTGAACTGTGAAACTGACTTCGTAGGTAAAAACGAAGGTTTTGTGAAACTCGCTACTGACCTGGCGAACCTCGCCCTTGGTTTCGACACCAAAGAGGCATTCCTCGCGGCTGACTACAACGGCATCACCGTTGCAGAGAAACTGATTGAGCAAACCGGTGTTATCGGTGAGAAAATCGAAATCGGTACATTTGAGAAACTGTCAGGTGCTTTCGTAGGATCGTACATCCACGCAGGTAACAAAATCGCGACGCTTGTAGCCCTTTCTGCTAATGTAGCCGGTGCTGACGAAGCAGCGCGCAACGTAGCGATGCAGGCTGCTGCTATGTCGCCAATCGCGCTTGACGAGAACGGCGTAGACGCTGCTACCATCGAGAAAGAAATCGAGATCGCAAAAGACCAATTGCGTCAGGAAGGCAAGCCAGAGGCTATGCTCGACAACATCGCAAAAGGAAAATTGCAACGTTTCTTCAAAGACAACACCCTGGTTAACCAGGACTATATCAAGGATGGTTCTATGAGCGTTTCTGCTTATGTGAAATCCGTTGATGCGAACCTTACCGTAACCGGCTTCAAAAGAGCTGCATTGGGTTAATCATAATTCACCATTGAAAAAAGGGATGTCGAAAGGCGTCCCTTTTTTTTATGCCTATGAAAATACCTATGGTTATAGACGGACTTTAGCCCGAAAACCCCGCGCCGCATAATACGACTCCGCCCCGTTGTGGTAAGTGAAAACCTGCCCGTACCGACGGTCGCAAAACAACGCACCGCCCTTCTGCCGGATAGCATCGGGGGTGAGAATCCAACTCGACGTTTTCAGGTCGAATTCGCCCACTTCCTGCAATTTCCGGTATTCCGCTTCGGTGAGCAACACTGCACCCATCTCCTGGGCCCATTCCAGCGCGTTGTGGGCAGGTTTGTGCTCTTTGCGGGCATCCAGTGCTGCACGATCATAACAACAGCTCCTGCGGCCTTTAGGACTCTCGGGCGCACAATCGACAAAAACGACCGTTCCGTCGGGTTCGATAGCGACCACATCGGGTTCGCCTCCGGTCATTTCCATCGCATACAGGCTTTCCAAAACCCCGGGTCGGGCTTCCAGTAGCTGTTGTACTTGCGTCCATTCGGTGTTGGGATGCCGTTTTAGATGATCATAAAACCGCCTTTGGAGATGGGAAAGGAAGGCACTGCGTTCTTCGGAGGACAATTGTTGCGTCATGGGAGGGGCGTCTACTGACACAAAGATCGCAATTTGACAGTTTCGTTCACCAAACAACCGCGCATAAAAAAACCGCCGATCTTTCGAAAGGCGGTTCTGGTATTATTCGATTTGTTTCCCCTGTTTGTCGTAGAAGTGGTACTCAAGGAAGGTGTAGGCATCCCGGGGGATGATACGAATCCATTTCCGATGAGCGAACAGCCACTTATAGCGCGGCGACGGAAAACCTTTTGACAGGTAGGCCGCCACAAAGGGATGGGCGTTCAGGATCACGTTTCCGTGTGTCTTCAACAGGCGTTCAAGGTCTTGCGCAATGCGGTCGACGATGACAATCGGCGCTTCGATTTCCCCGTTGCCATTGGGGTTGTCTTCATGGGTCTTGATATTGACCTCTGGCCGTACCCGTTGTCTGGTAATCTGCACCAGGCCAAATTTGCTTGGCGGCAGGATTTTGTGTTTGGCTTTATCGTCGGCCATCTCGTCACGAAGCTTATCAAACAACACCTTGCGGTTATCGGGGTTCGACATATCAATGAAGTCGACCACGATGATACCGCCCATATCGCGAAGGCGCAGTTGTCGCGCAATTTCGGTCGCGGCAATCATATTCACCTCAAGTGCGGTCGCTTCCTGATTGGTTGCCTTGTTCGATCGGTTGCCGCTGTTGACGTCGATGACGTGCAGGGCTTCGGTGTGTTCGATGATCAGATAGGCTCCTTTCTGCATGGAGACCGTTCGGCCGAAAGCCGTTTTGATCTGCCGTTCTATGTGGAACTTTTCAAAGATCGGATAATCCCGTGATTGGTAAAATCGGACGATTTTTTCTTTGGAAGGAGCGATCTCGCTGATGTACTCCTTCGTCTGTTGGAACAATTCGGCGTCGTCTACGTGGATCCCGGTGAAGGTGTCGTTGAAGACATCCCGCAGGATCGACGAGGCTCGGTTGAGTTCACCGAGCACTTTTGACGGATGGTGCGCCGTTGCTAATTTTTTACACATTCCCGACCATCTGTCG
>DATGXZ010000375.1:0-2556 GCA_035298445.1 Flavobacterium sp. | reverse complement strand
CGGGCACCGTCAAACGCCAGGCGGTTATTGGGGCCTTCGCGTGCTGTGACCAAACGCTGGCTTCCTAACCGGATTTCCTGTCGACCGACACGGGCACCCCACTCCCCTTTCGCAGTGGGAAACCGGAATTCTGCAAACGCCTGATGGACATCAAAGTCGTTCACATCGATGCTTTTTGGAGGCACTTCCCGGCTTTTTATACTATTGGACTTTAGCTGTGTAAAGAAACGGAAACCAGATTTGGTGCGAAGGTCGGCATGGAAGAGGTTTCGGACGAGGATAAACCCATCGCGGTCTTCGGGCGCTTCTCCCCATTCTTCATTCTCAAAAAGCTGGTACTGGTAACGCAGTTCGCCACCGAGGGTTAGCCAGGCGGTATTTTCAGTGTGTAAGGGGATGTATTTGAGGCGTTCATACGGACTTCGGTGCGTGCTGTCTTTCAAATAGCTAAAGTCTTCGTCGTAGCGAAGGTATTTAATGCCATACTGCTGGGCCGAAGCGGTCATCGCGGCGATGCAAACAAGGGCTAACAGGATCTTTTTCATCGCATTAAAAATTTCGAATCAAAATCACTCCGGTTACGATCAACAGTACGCCTACCACGCGGAACAGGTTGATCGGATGCTGCACCTCGACCAGTATTTTCTGGTGGTCGAGGAAAAGTGACATTGCCATCTGGCCCGCCACGACCAGGCCGAAGGTCATGGGAACGCCTAATTTGCGGTAGGCAATGATGACCATCAGCACATAAAAAGCGCCGAACATCCCTGACGTCCAGGCATATTTGGGGACGCTGGCTACCTGTTGCAAGTTGACCGTTTGACGGGTTGCGACCATCACGATCAATAGGGCAAGAGCCCCGACTGCAAACGAAACGAACGAAGCAGAAAGGGGCGAACCCAGGGACTTGCCTATCCGGGCGTTGAGTCCGGCCTGGACCGGCAAACAGGCGCCAGCGAGAACCACCAATAAAATCCATCCATATTTTTCCATAATGATTAAAACTTAAGGGTTGCTTTTGTTGCGATATAGTTGCTTCTTTTTCCGTTCCCGGTACCGATGGCGTAGGCCCCCGGTTCGGCATGGCTGACGTCGAAGTAGAAACTGAGGTTCCGGTTGACGTTATAGGCGGATTCTATGGTGAAAATCTGCCCGATCTTGCGGTTTTCGCTGGTGTAGGAAGCGTTCGGACGCGGTCGGTTCTGCGCCATGCCAGGGGTGTAGGTGCCGTCCTGGGTGCTTTGGCGTTGCAGGAAACAAACCGTGCCGTAGACAAACACCCGCTGCACCGGGTTAATGCGGAAGTAGGGATTGACGTTGACGATATTCGCCAAGCCGATTGGCAATATGAGTCCAAAAGGCGGTTTCGTATACAGGGTGTTGTAGGTATTCAGTTTGTTGTCGTTGCGGTCTTCGTCGCCTGATGTATAATTGAATGCGACGCCCAGTAATAGGTTGGTGGTGTTTTCGAGTCGCACGTTTACGTCGCCGTGCACTGCGTAGGCCCGTATGTGCTGCTCGTTGAAACTGCCGAACTGGTACATGGCTTCTAACTCGTAATTGAGGCTTTTGGCGTGTGAGAAAAGGCGCGTTCCCACGGTTTGCCGGTGTTCGCTGCCTGGGACGTAGTTGTAGCGGCGTTCGTCAGAGCGGAAATCGATAAAGTAGTAATCCACAGACAGCCAGGTTTTGTTAACGATTTCGTTTGCATAGATGCCCCAGAGTTTTTCTTTGAATGACACGTCGTCGAACACATACTGGCGCGACACGACGGGCGTCATGGCGAAAAAGTCAATGTAGCGGTCGTTGCATACGTGTTTGATGAAAACGGCGTCGAAGGTCTGCCGGGTGTTGGGTCCTTCCCGAAAGGTAATGATCCGGTTGCTGCCATACCCTACTTCCTGGCGCCCGATGCGAAAAAGCCAGTTTTTATAGAGTTTCAGGTCGACGAATGCCTGATGGAGGCTCAACTGGTTCTCGTCGATCTGGGGTGTGACGGGATTGGGGTTGAAAAACCGCAGGGTATTGCTGAGTTGCACAAATAACCGGAACCGGTCTTTGTAGGCAAGGTCGCCAAATACCATCAGCCGGTGCCACAACTGGTCGGTGGAGACTTCTGAACTCGTCGGCGGGATGTCGCCGAAATTGATTTGGTCGAAGTACTGGTACTGTTCCCGAAGCTCTCCACCAAAGGATACGAATACCTCATCGTCAAGGCGGATGTACTTCAATCGGTCGAAGCCCTTTTTGACGGAATCGTTTTTCAGGTAGGCGAAGTCGTCGTTGTACCGAAGGATCTGGATGGCGCCGGTCTGGGCGGTTGAGGCGTTGAAGGCACACGTCGACAGGATAGTAAACAGTAGCCTCCGCATTGTTTTGTGGAAGCGGCGGGCTTCTGTGAGGGGCGTTTTGGCTTGCTTTACCCTAATAATCTCCTGTAGGTAACTATGCGTAGTTTTTGTCATTATCTCCTTGGTTTTGGTTAGGACGCGGCTTCCAGAAGACGCGCGGTGTCAGCCATCAGTTTTTTCATATCGTCTTCCCGTAAGCCGTTGT
>DATGXZ010000374.1:0-1763 GCA_035298445.1 Flavobacterium sp. | reverse complement strand
GATGATATTGTCCCCCGCAAAGTAGTTCACGCGCACCCCAATCGGAATCTTGAAACGCGAATCGGGTAGTAACTCCTGATGCACCGAACCGTCGGTAAAATACACCCGGTGGAACGGCAGGGCCAGATACCCCTGTTGCGTCACCAGGTCGGCAATCAGTGCGACCTGTAGGTTTTTGTTCACCACCTGTGTATACCCCAGCGACAAAGCGAAGGTGTTCCGCGAGTCGGTGCCGTAGCCGTCGCCGCCCGTTCGGAGTTCAATCGGCTGGATGAGTTTTACCTGGTCAAGGAAGGTTTGCAAACGGGCCGAAAATTCGCCGTTGCGGTCTTTCGTTTTCCTGGCATAGCCAATTGTCCCGCCAAACGACTGATAGTCGAATTCGGTGGAAGAGGAGACGCCGGCCGTAAAGGTCGAGCCTTTTTCCTCGTTCTCCAGACTATACAAAATCGACGGATACACCCGGATATCAGCCGATGAAGCCGATGAATTGGCCGCGAGGTCGATACGGTCAGACGACGCCGACGAGTAATGGTCGACGCCCAACTCGAGATCGAAGGTGTGCTTTTTGCCGGTCTCGCCGTACTTCACCAGTCGGACGTCAAGTGCAGTTGAAATATCCGTCAGCTCTTCAGTGCCGATACCGCCGGTTACAGCCGAGTTGTTACCATCTTGTTTATAATAGCTCGACACGAGGTTAATCTCGTCGATTTTGAGCTTGCGGTTCTTGTAAGCGGTTGAATCCTGCTCCGTTTGCGCCTTCATCGTAAAAAAGGCCATAAGGGCAAACCCGTTCAATAGGATGCGTTTCATGTGGCGATAGAATAGAGATTAGTTACAACCACAGCCACCGCCGCTTTTTCCGGCATTGGCCCCAGACGCTCCCTCGCGATACGATTGGAAACTGAGTTCGGTTTTTTCGATTTTACGGTTTGACAAGACCATTTCGGAATCGTTGATCTTGGCTTTCTGGTATTCTTTCACGCTGGTGCAGGAGGCGAGCAGGCCGGCGCACGACAGCATGAGGATCATTGCCTTGTGTTTCATATGAGATGGATGTTTTTGGATGTGTATAAGGTGTTTTGGTCGTCGATGATGATGCAATAAAGTCCCGGAATCTGGTTCGCCAGGAAGAGTCCCGCCTCAATGCCCATAACCGAAATCGGTGTCGCCATCGCATCGGCAAACTCTGCATTGTCGCAGATGATGGTCACGCTTTTAATACCGGTAACCGGGAGTCCGGTTTTGGGATCGATGGTATGGGAATATTTCCGCCCGTCGATCATGACGTATTTCTCGTAATTCCCCGAGGTCGCCACGGCCTGGTTGGAAATGTTCATAAAGGAAAAACTCGCTGCCGGGTGGTCAGGATGTGCAATCCCGATCGTCCAGGGCCGGCCGTCTGGCTGCATGCCCCAAGCGGTGAGGTCGCCACTGGCATTGATGATACCGCTCGTCACGCCCATTCGTTTCAGGATGTCTTTGGCACGCTCGGCGGCATAGCCTTTCCCGATGCCACCGAAGCCAATTCGCATACCTGCTTTCGTGAGGAAAACGGTACAGCGCTCGGCATCCAGTTCGATGTTGCGGTAATCGATCAGGTGCACCATCTTCGCTGCGGTTTCTTTAGTGGGAAGTGTGACCATTTCCCGGTCAAAGTTCCATAACGAACGGTCGATACCGCCATAGGTGATGTCAAAGGCACCCTGCGTAATCGACGAAATAGCGACACTGCGGGCAATCAGGTCGAAGACTTCACGATC
>DATGXZ010000373.1:0-2004 GCA_035298445.1 Flavobacterium sp. | reverse complement strand
GTTCACCTTCACTTGTGAATAGCGTTTGGTGGCTTTCGTCAGCGCATCGGCAATTTCTTTTTGGGAACGGCTTCGCTCACCCGGTTCTACCAGCGCGATACGGGCCCGGCCGCTGTTAATCGAAGACGCGCCGAAACCCGGAGAGGTAATGATGAGCGATACTTTCTTCTCGGGAATAGAATCGTTGACTAACGTACTCAACTCGGTCATAAACCGGTCCATATAGTCGTACGTAGCGCCCTCAGCACCGGTCACGCCAACATTGAGGAAGCTACGGTCATCATACGGGGCGGTTTCTTTCTGAAGGATGCTAAAAAACAGCACGATAAGTCCCAAACAACCGACCAGTATGGGAAAGCTCAACCATTTGCGCTTGAGGAATCCCGTCAGGCGTCGGGCATACCCGGCGTTCATTCGTTGGAAATACGGTTCGGTAAGGTCGTAGAAACGCGATTTCTTCTGCACACCGGCCTTCATCAGGTAGGCGTTCAGCATCGGTGTCAGTGTCAACGATACAAAGGCCGAGACCAATACGGCCGCGCCAATTACTACGCCAAACTCCCGGAACAGCCGTCCGACGAATCCTTCCAGAAAGATTACCGGCAGGAACACCGCAGCCAGGGTGACGGAAATGGAAATGACGGCAAAGAAGATCTCGTTCGAGCCTTTTATCGCCGCTTCAATCGGACTCATGCCTTCCTCTACCTTTTTGAAGATGTTCTCGGTGACCACGATACCGTCATCCACCACGAGTCCGGTAGCCAAGACGATGGCCAGCAAGGTGAGGACGTTCACCGAAAATCCGAACATCCACATAATAAAAAACGTCGCGATCAGGGAAACCGGAATGTCGAGCAACGGACGGAATGCGATAGCCCAGTCACGGAAGAAGAGGTAAATGATGAGGATAACGAGAACGATCGAAAGCAACAGTGTTTCCGCTACTTCTGTCACGGCTTTCTTGATGAAAACGGTGTTGTCAATGGCGATATTGAGCTTGAAATCTTTCGGCAGGTCTTTTTTCAGTTGCTCGTACTGTTTGTAAAAGGCTTCGGCAATGTCAAGGTAATTGGTGCCCGGTTGCGGAATGATCGCGAGTCCAACCATCGGCTGTCCGGAGTCACTCAGCTTCGTTTCAAGGTTCTCGGCTTCCAGCGCGGCCTTTCCCACATCACGGAAGCGGATCACATTGCCTGCATCGTCTGCCTTGACGATGATATCATCAAACTGTTCTTCCTTCGAAAGGTTGCCCAGTGTTTTGACGGTCAGTTCGGTGTTCGCACCGGTTAATTTCCCGGACGGTAACTCCACGTTCTGCGTGGCGAGGGCCTGTCGCACATCCGATACCGTGCAGCCAAAGGCGGCAAGTTTCACGGGGTCGATCCAGAGGCGCATCGCGTACCGGCGCTGTCCCCATATCTGCACGGAACTCACACCGGGTATCGTTTGCAGCCGCTGGGCGATGACATTGTCGGCATAATCCGATAGTTCGAGTACGTTCTTATTGTCGCTCTGCACCGTCATGGTGATGATAGGCTCTGAATCGGCATCGGCCTTCGAAACGACGGGCGGGGCATCGATGTCCTGCGGAAGGCTTCGGATAGCCTGCGCCACCTTATCACGCACGTCATTCGCCGCTTCTTCCAGGTTTTTGTCGAGGTTGAATTCTATGGTGATGTTACTCGATCCCTGGTTGCTGGACGAGGTGATGTTGCGGATCCCGTCTATCGAGTTGATCGCTTTTTCCAGCGGTTCGGTAATCTGTGATTCGATGATGTCGGCGTTGGCGCCCGAGTAGGTCGTACGCACTGATATTTGGGCCGGGTCGATCGAAGGAAACTCGCGTACACCCAGATACAGATAGCCAATCACCCCAAAAAGGATGATGGCCACGTTCATCACGATGGTCAATACGGGGCGGCGGATGCTTAGGGTCGAAAGGCTCATATTACTTTTTCGGGGATGACGGCGCGCCTGCAATCGCAATCGTCACAGGGTCTTCGT
>DATGXZ010000372.1:0-6235 GCA_035298445.1 Flavobacterium sp. | reverse complement strand
GATGATCCTGAAAGTAATTCCAGTGATCCCGCCTGAATTGCGTCCGCTCGTGCCGCTTGATGGTGGTCGTTTCGCCACGTCGGATCTCAACGACCTTTACCGTCGTGTGATCATCCGTAACAACCGTCTGAAGCGTCTGATGGAGATCAAGGCGCCGGAAGTGATCCTCCGTAATGAGAAGCGTATGCTTCAGGAAGCGGTAGATTCACTATTCGACAACACGCGTAAAGCGTCGGCCGTTAAGACCGAGTCGAACCGTCCGCTGAAGTCGCTTTCGGATTCCCTCAAAGGAAAACAGGGTCGTTTCCGTCAGAACCTCCTCGGTAAGCGTGTTGACTATTCAGCGCGTTCGGTTATCGTCGTTGGTCCGGAAATGAAATTATACGAGTGCGGTTTGCCAAAAGACATGGCGGCCGAACTTTACAAGCCATTCGTGATCCGTAAGCTCATCGAGCGCGGTATCGTGAAAACGGTAAAATCAGCTAAAAAGATTATCGATAAGAAAGAGCCGGTGGTATGGGATATCCTTGAGAATGTAATCAAAGGACACCCTGTACTCCTCAACCGGGCCCCTACGCTTCACCGTTTGGGTATCCAGGCCTTCCAGCCGAAACTGATCGAAGGAAAAGCAATCCAGCTTCACCCACTCGTGTGTACGGCCTTCAACGCCGACTTTGACGGTGACCAGATGGCGGTACACCTTCCGTTGGGCCCTGAGGCGATCCTTGAGGCGCAATTGCTGATGCTGGCATCGCACAACATCCTCAACCCAGCCAATGGTGCACCGATCACCGTACCGTCGCAAGACATGGTACTCGGTCTGTACTATATGACCAAAGAGCGTCTGTCGACCGATACGATGAAAATCAAAGGCGAAGGCACGACATTCTATTCGGCTGAGGAAGTGAACATCGCCATCAACGAAGGTAAACTCGAGCTGAATGCCCGTGTGAAAATCCGTGCAAAAGACTTCAACGAAAACGGTGAATTGGTATGGAAGATCATCCAGACAACAGCCGGTCGTGTACTCTTCAACGAAGTGGTGCCTGAAGTAGCGGGTTACATCAACGAAGTATTGACCAAGAAGTCACTGCGTGACATTATCGGACATATCCTGGCCGTAACCGATGTTCCGACGACGGCTGCGTTCCTTGACAACATCAAAGACATGGGTTACCGTTTCGCCTTCAAGGGCGGACTGTCGTTCAGCCTCGGTGATATCAAGATCCCAGATCAGAAAGAAGCCCTTATCGCCGACGCAAACGAACAGGTTGAAGGCATCCTCATGAACTATAACATGGGTCTGATCACCAACAACGAGCGTTACAACCAGGTCATCGACGTATGGACGTCTACCAATGCCCTCCTCACGGAGCTGGCGATGAAGAACATCCGCGAAGATCAGCAAGGCTTCAACTCCGTATACATGATGCTTGACTCGGGTGCGAGGGGTTCGAAAGAACAGATCCGCCAGTTGACCGGTATGCGTGGTTTGATGGCAAAACCGAAGAAATCGACTGCCGGAGGTGGCGAGATCATCGAGAACCCGATCCTTTCGAACTTTAAGGAAGGTCTTTCGATCCTTGAATACTTCATCTCGACGCACGGTGCCCGTAAAGGTCTTGCGGATACGGCGTTGAAAACGGCGGATGCCGGTTACCTCACGCGTCGTCTCCACGATGTGTCACAGGACGTCATCGTCAATATGGAGGATTGCGGTACCCTGCGTGGTATCGAAATCTCCGCTCTCAAGAAAAACGAAGAGATCGTCGAGCAGTTGGGCGAGCGTATCCTCGGCCGTGTGGCCCTTCAGGATGTGATCAACCCGCTGACCAACGAGATCATCGTAGCGGCCGGCGAGGAAATCACTGAGCCAATCATGAAAGCGATCGAAGCCTCTCCGCTTGAAAGAGTGGAAGTGCGTTCACCGCTGACCTGTGAGGCGGAAAAAGGTATCTGCGCGAAGTGTTACGGACGTAACCTTGCCACCGCCCGTATGACCCAGAAAGGGGAGGCGGTAGGTGTAATCGCGGCACAGTCGATCGGTGAACCAGGAACCCAGCTGACCCTCCGTACGTTCCACGTAGGTGGTGTGGCAGGTGGTATCTCGGAAGAATCGAGCATTGTGGTGCGTTTCGACGGACGTCTTGAAATCGAAGACCTTAAAACTGTCAAGGGCGAAGACAACGAAGGTAACCTAGTGGATATCGTCGTGTCGCGTTCAACAGAATTGAAACTCATCGACGAGAAAACAGGCATTGTCCTGAATACCCATAACATCCCTTACGGATCAAGCATCTTCGTGAAAGACGGACAAAGCGTCAAGAAGGGTGATGTCATCTGTAAGTGGGACCCGTATAACGGTGTTATCATCTCGGAGTTTACCGGTAAGGTAGCTTACGAGGATCTTGAACAAGGTCAGTCGTATGTAGTCGAAATCGACGAACAGACCGGTTTCCAGGAGAAGGTAATTTCCGAAGGCCGTAACAAGAAACTCATCCCGACGCTCCTCATCTTCGGTAAAGACAACGAGCTCATCCGTTCGTATAACCTTCCGGTAGGTGCCCACCTTATGGTAGAGAACGGCGAGAAGATCAAGGCAGGTAAAGTACTCGTGAAAATCCCACGTCGTTCGTCAAAAGCGGGCGATATCACCGGAGGTCTTCCGCGTATCACCGAATTGCTCGAAGCCCGTAACCCGTCGAACCCGGCGGTTGTTTCAGAAATCGACGGTGTGGTGACCTTTGGCAAGATCAAGCGCGGTAACCGTGAGATCATCATCGAGTCGAAATTCGGCGAGGTGAAGAAGTATCTTGTGAAACTTTCCAGCCAGATCCTTGTTCAGGAGAATGACTTCGTACGTGCCGGTGCGCCGCTTTCGGATGGTGCCATCACGCCGGAGGACATCCTTCGTATCCAGGGGCCGTCGGCGGTGCAACAGTACCTTGTGAACGAGATCCAGGAGGTATACCGTCTGCAGGGTGTAAAAATCAACGATAAGCACTTTGAGGTCGTCATCCGTCAGATGATGCGTAAAGTGCAGGTGCAGGATCCGGGCGATACGCTCTTCCTGGAAGATCAGTTGATCCATACGAAAGACTTTATCTATGAAAATGACAAACTCTACGGCATGAAAGTCGTAGAGGATGCCGGTGATTCAGAGCGCCTGAAGCCAGGCCAGATCATCTCGCCGCGTGACCTGCGTGATGAGAACTCGATCCTGAAACGCGCCGACAAGAAACAGGTAACGGCCCGCGATGTCATCACCGCGACTGCTACACCAATCCTTCAGGGTATTACCCGTGCTTCCCTTCAGACGAAGTCGTTCATTTCGGCTGCGTCGTTCCAGGAAACCACGAAAGTATTGAACGAGGCGGCAGTAGCCGGTAAGGTAGATACGCTGGAAGGCCTGAAAGAGAATGTCATCGTAGGACACCGTATTCCGGCTGGTACCGGTATGCGTGAATACGATGAAACAATCGTAGGTTCGAAAGAGGATTTCAATGAGTTGATGGCTGCTAAAGAAGAGTATAATTTTTAAGTCATGAGTGACCAAAACCAGCAGCAAATCAATATTGAGTTGGATGAAAAGACGGCAGAGGGAATCTATTCGAACCTTGCCATCATCAACCACTCACCGTCGGAATTCGTAGTGGATTTCGTCAGTATCATGCCCGGTACGCCAAAAGCGAAAGTACGGTCACGTATCGTACTGACGCCGCAGCACGCGAAACGCTTGTTGAAGGCGATGGCGGAGAACATCCACCGCTTTGAGATGGCCCATGGCGAAATCAAAGAGGGCGAACAGCCTGCTATTCCGCTCAACTTCGGTCCGACCGGACAGGCGTAAGTACACATTACATACTCTATATGAAACCACCTCGAAAGAGGTGGTTTTTTTTTGCTCATGTGACGATCTCCTTTAAGTATTGTTATCCCACGGGTACGCTTGGCTGGCACAGTGCAAACGGGTATGGCACTACAATCGGCCTGTGATGGGGAGTGTGAGGTGCGATTGCTGCCGATGCAATTACCATCAGCCGGTACTATGAACAGGTTACGCCAAAACTTGGTAGTACGACCTGAACTGTCCGTAATGGACGACACACCAACTAGGCGTTGCCTTTTATATCACACTATTTTTAGGTGTATACGTCGTGTTTGGGTTCGTAGTATTTACTGTGGAAAAGCTTAAAATTATAAGAAAAATGTATTTTTTTGGATTTGAAAAAGTTCGAAAAATGCCCTAAAATGGCAATTTTCGAATGTGTATTTCGTCGATAATATTCGCATTTAGGCGATTTTTATATCTATTAAGCGAACTATTTATGTTAATTTAAGCAAACATTAACTTTTTTACTTATCTTAGTTTTTTAAAAAATAATTTAAACTATGTGTAAAAACTACGAACTATCGGGCTTGGATAGGGATATCCGCGCCCACAAAGATTCAGGATCGCCTCCGATACACCGACGATGGTGTTATCTCCTGGCTTTGATTTCGTTTCTGCTATTGACGCCGGCATTGCATGCCCAGGTAGCAGGGTATACGTTTACCGGTTCTTCCGAGACGTATACTCCCTTGAGTGGAGCAACCACCTGGCAAAGCGGATCGACTATCAGTACAAACGCGATTTCAACACAAATACCGCTCGGGTTTACGTTCCGGTATAACGGTAAGGATTATACCAGCGTTGCGATTTCGAACAATGGCTACATCATCTTCGGGACCGATTTGCCTGCAGTGGGTGTGGTGACGCCGATCTCGCAGACGAGCGATTCCGGTACGGCTACCAACAAGTTCGATGGTACCGTATCGGCATTTGGTATGGATCTCGTGGCTTCTACCGGAACACCAAGTATTTCATATGGTACTTCAGGTTCCGACTTCGTGATCCAGTATACGGATATGGCCCGTAACCTACAGACGGCGGATCGAATCAACTTCCAGATCCGTCTGACTCAGACGACCAATGTTATCCGGTTTGTGTACGGTACGTGTACCGCTACGACCGGTACAGGCAGTCCGCAGGTCGGCCTTCGTGGTGCCAGTTATTTCGATTGGCGAAACCTAGCAGGTACAACGTCCACAGCATGGTCGGCTCCGACCAGTCAGGCGAGCGTAGGTACGGCGAATTCAACTTCGACGTTACGTTTTACGTCTAGTGCAACCAATCCGGCTGCTCCGGTGTCGGGTCGGACCTTTATTTTTACACCTCAGGCCGAAACTGCGCCTACGTACGCGACGATTCCGGCAACCGAGAATTTTGATGCAAGTCCATGGGTGAATTCCAGAAGTACGGCTGACGTTCCATCGCAAAGTTGGCGTACCTGGCCAGGCTTCGGTGATCGCTCCTGGCGTCGTCACGACGGATCGGCTTCTGCTGCGGGTTGGTCTGCTGCTACAAGCGGTACTTTTACGGTAGCAGCACCGGCTTCGGGAGGTGTAGCAAGATGGCACACCTATAGTTGTACGTCAGGATCGACAGGGCAGATGGATTTTTACGTAGATTTCTCTACGCCGGGCCTCAAACAACTCGAGTTCGACTATATTAATGCCGATGGCAATACGACTCCTGACAACGTCAAGGTCTATCTTTCTACCGACGGCGGCGCGACTTTTAGTAGTGCGCTTGCTACCTATGGCGTATCGGCTTCCTGGGCACACCAAACGTTGGTGCTGGGAACCTCCTCGAGTGCCACGGCGGTAATTCGCTTTGTGGCGACAGGAGACTGGGGTACGACGGATATGGGAATTGACAATGTATCCGTTACGTTAAACACCAATCCCCCGGTCTGTGCTACAGGATTGTCGCCAGCCGATTTGGCTACCAACGTCAACCGAAATGTCGTCTTGAGTTGGAGTTCAGTGGTGGGGGCAACGAGTTATGACGTTTATTTCGGTACGTCCGCTTCTCCGTCTTTCTACGGTAATACTACAGCGACTACCTATACTTTTGCGCCGGCTCTCGCTGCTTCCACGACGTATTATTGGAAAATCGTTCCCAAGAATACAAACGGTGATGCGACGGGTTGTTCGGAGTTGTCGTTTACGACGGGAGCCGATATTGTCTATTGTACGCCTACCACGACTTATGGTTGTGCCGACGGCGACGTTATCGCACGGGTAACCTTAAATACCTTAGACAACAATTCGGGTACCGGATGTCCAAGCGACCCGGACCCGAACGATTCTTCTACGATAGCAAATGCACAAGGTCCGGGCTATTCCGATT
>DATGXZ010000371.1:0-4163 GCA_035298445.1 Flavobacterium sp. | reverse complement strand
CCGAAGACGATCGCGAGCAGGCATGGCGCGACCTCGAAGCAGACGGTATCGGCGCAAACGACGTGGTCATTGGCATTGCGGCATCGGGCACCACGCCGTATGTCATCGGTGGACTCGAAGCCTGCAACGCGCGTGGCATCCTGACCGGGTGTATCACGTGTAACGAAGGGAGTCCGTTGGCACTCACGGCACAGTTTCCGGTTGTCGTAGTCGTAGGGCCGGAGTTCGTAACCGGCAGTTCGCGTATGAAAGCCGGCACGGCACAAAAACTGGTATTAAACATGATTTCGACCGCCACCATGATCCGCCTCGGCCGCGTGAAAGGAAATAAGATGGTCGACATGCAACTCAGCAATGATAAACTGGTCGACCGCGGCACTCGTATGATTATGGGCGAGATACCCGTTGGCTATGAAGAAGCGGGCCGTTTGCTGCAAACGAATGGTAGTGTGCGGAAAGCGGTGGAAGCATGGAGAGCGATGAACAATGAACAATGAACGATGAAGAATGAACAGTGAACGATGAACAGTGAATAGTGAACAATGAACGATGAACGATGAAGAATGGAGGACGTAGTAAGAATGAAGGATATAGAATGAATCGGCTAATATGAACCGCTTACCCAGAACTATCAACTATCAACTGTCAACTGTCAACTGTCAACTGTCAACTGTCAACCATCAACCATCAACCATCAACCCTCAACTATCAACCCTCAACTATCAACTATCAACCACCAACCCCGTGTCCAACCGCCTTCTTCTCAATAAAGGAATCAAGTATCTCGCGTTTTCCCTCCCGTTGACCTTCATCGGTCCGTCGGTCATTTACAACGCGTTCATGAACCAGCATACCGCGTGGCACTACCTGGTGTTGGGAATCGGGGTGGTAATGTGCCTGGCGGCGATGTTCCTGATGTTCAAGGGTATTATGACAGTCGTTAAAAGTCTTTTTGGAAACTAATGGAAGAATTGCTGTATATCGACCGTGAGTTCGTCAGGGTAAACCAAATCGGTGCGACCATCCAAAACCGCGAGTTTGATGGCTGCACGTTTCGCAACTGCGACTTTTCCCAAACCACTTTCCGGGATTGCAGCTTCATCGACTGCACATTTCACGACTGCAACCTCTCGATGGCGCAATTGCCCGCTACGGCACTAAAAAAAGCCGATTTTGTGGCGTGTAAGCTGCTCGGCATCCGTTTCGATGCCTGCGCTGATTTTCTGTTTGAGGTTGGGTTCACCGGCTGCACGCTCGATTATTCCTGGTTTTCAGGTAAGAAAATGACCAAAACCGTCTTTCGCGACAGTTCACTGAAGGGCGTTAATTTCTCGAAGACCGATCTTTCATCAGCCGCCTTCCCGAATTGCGACCTGTCAGACGCTGTTTTTGACGATACCAAACTCGACGGCGCCGACTTCACCGAAGCGCTCCATTATCGGATTGACCCGGACTTTAACTCGTTGAAAAAGGCCAAGTTTCGCATAGACGGACTCGAGGGCCTTCTTGAAAAATACCAAATCATCATCAAATGAACGCAGGAAACGCCTATCTCGAAAGCGCGCGCAAACAGTTTCTGTATTACAAAACATTGGGCGAAAAGGCCATGCGCCAGCTCGAACCCGAACAACTGTTCTACACGCCAAACGAAGATACCAACAGTATCGCGGTAATTGTCAAACACGTGGGGGGCAATATGCTCTCGCGCTGGACTGATTTCCTCACGTCAGACGGCGAAAAGGAATGGCGGAACCGCGACGCTGAATTCGTTGACGCTTACGAATCGGTCGACGCGCTTTGGAACGACTGGGAAAAAGGCTGGGCGTGCCTGTTTGCCGCCATTGACCCGCTGACAGACGCCGACCTCGACGCCATCATTTACATCCGAAACGAAGGCCACACCGTAGTCGAGGCCGTCAACCGGCAATTGGCACACTATCCCTATCACATCGGCCAGATGGTATTCTTTGCCAAAATGATCAAGCATGGCGAGTGGGACAGCTTGTCGATCCCCCGGAACAAATCGACGGACTACAATGCCGATAAGTTCTCAAAGGAGCGGGCCATCCGGAACTTCACCGACGACGAACTCGAAAAACTTAGCTGATGTATCGTTCCTATTCTAATTTCCTTTACCTATTGATAGCCGCAGGCACAACAGTCTTCGGCTGCATGCCCCGACCTGAAACCGATTGCAAAGCGTTTCATACTGGCCGTTTCCGCTTCGAGCTTGAGGTAGACGGTGTCAAGAAAACAACGGTACTCGACCGAACCGAAAACTTTCAGTATGAGACCTTTGAAGGAAAGACCGACACCGCGAGCGTACGCTGGGTAAATGACTGCGAATTCGTCTTGCAGGAACAACAACCCAAGTCGGTGTTGCCAAAACGTCCGATTCGGATGAAAATCTTGACGACCTCGAAAAATTCCTATACCTTTGAATACGGTATCGTGGGGGAAAAAGACACCCGAATCGGCACCGCCTACCGAATTCCATAAAGCCACACATGTTCGACGTTTTCCTCAATCCCAACGCCTGGATCGCCTTATTTACTCTCACTTTTCTTGAGATCGTCTTAGGCATCGACAACATTATCTTCATCTCCATTACCACCGGTAAATTACCTCCGGCCCAACGCAAAAAGGCCACCAAAATCGGTATGTTCCTGGCAATGTTCATGCGGATAGCACTGCTTTTCGGCATCTCGATCCTCATTGCCATGAAGAAACCGTGGATTACCTTCGACCTCGGCTGGATGTCGGGCGGTTTGACCGGGCAAAGTATCATTTTGCTACTTGGGGGCTTGTTCCTGCTTTATAAAAGTACGAAGGAGATACACGAAAAGGTCGAGGAAAAAGGCCAGGAGGAAAAAGAGCTGAAACGCTCTGCGGCAACTAGTTTTGGTAATGTCATCTTCCAGATCATCCTGATTGATATCGTATTTTCTTTCGACAGTATCCTAACCGCGGTCGGTATGACCAGCGGCATTGAAGGAGCACTTCCTATTATGGTCCTGGCCGTTGTGATAGCGGTGATTGTCATGATGCAATTTGCGGTTCCGGTAGGAACCTTCGTGAATAAGCACCCGACTATACAGATCCTGGCGCTGTCTTTTCTGGTATTGATCGGTTTTATGTTGATTGTGGAAGCGGCACACTACGCCCATTTCCATCTTTTCGATACCGAAGTGACGTCGATTCCGAAAGGATATCTGTATTTTGCTATCACATTTTCCCTTCTCGTTGAGATGCTGAACATGCGTATGAAAAAAAATAAGAACAAAACCGAAGGAACCGCGAAATAGTAAGCAACGTCAGTTTTTCTTCCGAACCATACGTCTTACCTTTGCACGAGCAACGATCTCATGCGTCTAGTAATTGCCTTAACCGTCTTCTGCCTGCTGGCCAAACCGGCCTTTCCGCTGTTGGAATACGTCTTGCAATACGACTACATCTCAAAGGTGCTCTGCGAGAATAAAGCAAAGCCCGAGCTGCAGTGTAACGGTAAGTGTCACCTTATGAAAGAGCTTGCCAAAGCCAGTGAGGCCGACAAAAGCGACAGCCACAAACCGAATGACAAAAAGGGTGGTAGTTTCGAGCCTGATTGGGTGTTTTTGTTGACGCCCTCTGCCTCTGCCCTATCCTATACTATTTCGGGTACAAGCCCGATTGCCGTACACGCAACGCCCCGTTTGTTGCAACCGGCCTTTGACGACATCCTGAAGCCGCCCTGTTTCTGATTGCTTTCTAGCCTTTGGATTGCTGCCCGTGCAGCCTTCCCCCTTTTTTATTTAATTTTTTAAAAGCAATCATGAAAAAAAACCTCCTTTTCATGGCGTGTATCGTCATGGGCACAACCGTCGTATCCTGTTCAAACGACGATAACAACACACCATCCGGCACCGGTAATCTTACCGTAGAGTTTGACAACGTGTTCGGCGCAAACGACTTAATCCTGAATACGGCGTCTTATTCGACGTCGCAGAACGAGAACCTGAAGATTTCGCAGGTGAAGTATATTGTCAGTAATATCAAACTGACCCGCACAGACGGTACCATTTTCACCTATCCAAAAGCCGAAAGTTACTTTATTGTAGACGAGACGGATGTAACCACTCACGAACTGGAACTTTCGGGTATCCCGGCTGGTGATTACACATCCA
>DATGXZ010000370.1:0-2485 GCA_035298445.1 Flavobacterium sp. | reverse complement strand
GCGCGTCACCCAAGTGCCATGCCCCATTCTTTGCGCCGGTTTTCCTTTTTCCTTCTTCTTTTCGCTTCGGCGGCAATGGCCCAACAGCGGCCGAAGATCGGACTGGTGTTGTCGGGCGGAGGCGCCAAGGGTTTCGCCCATATCGGTGTGCTGAAGGTCATCGATTCACTTGGGATCAAGATTGACTACATCGGAGGCACCAGCATGGGGGCGGTAGTCGGCGGACTCTACGCGGCGGGCTATTCGGCCCAGCAGATCGACTCGGTGTTCCGGTCGACCGACTTCGACGAACTGCTACGGGATTACATTCCGCGGTCGTCAAAGAACTTTTTCGAGAAGCGCAACGACGAGCTGTATGCCATCGCGTTGCCGTTCAATAAATTCCGTTTGGGAGTCCCGACGGCGCTGTCGAAAGGCACGTACAACTACAATCTGCTCGCGGGGCTGGCCCACAAGGTGCGGCACCAACGCGATTTTTCGAAATTGCCGATTCCATTTTTCTGTATTGCGACCGACATCGAAACCGGCGAAGAGGTAGTGCTCGACAACGGCTACCTGGTGCAGGCGATACAGGCGAGTTCGGCTTTCCCGAGTCTATTTGCGCCGGTGGAAATCAACGGCCGGATCCTGGTGGATGGCGGGGTAGTGGACAACTACCCGGTAGAGGAAATCCGCCGTCGGGGTGCCGACATCGTTATTGGTGTGGATGTGCAGGACGACCTCAAGACGCGCGAGGCCCTTAAGGATGCGACGCGGATATTGGTGCAGATTTCGAATATGGACATGATCCAGAAGATGAAGGAAAAACGGCACCTGACGGATGTGTATATCAAGCCCGACATCACCGACTTCACCGTGGTGTCGTTTTCGGATGGGGAAGCGATCATCGCCCGAGGGGAAAAGGCGGCCCGAGCCAAAGCGGGGGAACTTTCAAAATGGGCGACGGGGTATCGCTTTGACCGCAAAGGACTCACCGGCTGCGACAGCCTGACGATCAAGCGCATCATCACGCCGCGACTCGACAACTACACGCGCTCGTACCTCATCGGGAAACTGCGATTCAAGCCGGGCAGCCGGATCAGTTATGAAGACCTGAAAACGGGTATCAACAACCTGAATGCCACGCAGAACTTCAGCGCCATGAGTTTTTCGCTGGAGGCTAATGACGGGGGCGACGACCTGAAGCTCAACCTGACGGAAAACAAGACAAAGGCGTATCTGAAGTTTGGCGTCCACTATGACAAACTCTATAAGAGTGCGCTGCTTACCAACATCACCTACAAGAACGTGCTGATCAAGAACGATGTGGCGTCGTTTGACCTGATGCTGGGCGACAACCTGCGGTATAACTTCGATTATTACATTGATAACGGTTACTACCTGAGCTATGGCGTGCGGTCGAAACTGACGGCGTTTAACCGCAACATCGGCACTGACTTTACCGATGGTACCATTCTGGGACCTTTGGGGATTGATTCGTTCAATGTGGACTTTTCAGACCTGACGAACCAGATTTATTTCCAGACACTTTTCGTGCACAAATACCTGATTGGTTGCGGGTTGGAGCATAAGTACCTCCGCATCGAATCGGAAACCCTGGGCAGCGACTCTTCGGTTTTCGAGAAAAGTAGCTACCTGAGTGGCTTTGGGTATTTCAAATACGACTCGCTCGACGACAAGTACTTCCCGTCGAAGGGTTGGCAGTTGGCCGGCGACTTTCAGTCGTTTCTCTACTCGACCGACTATACCCAGGAGTTCGAACCCTATTCTATCGCCCGGCTGAACCTGTCGATCGCGCGGAAGCTGCTGCCCAAAACGACCTTTCGTTTCGACGCCGAGGCGGGATGCCAGATTGGCGAGCGGACGGTGGACTTCTTCAATTTTGTGTTGGGTGGGTATGGCTTCACCGAAGTCGACAATATCAAGCCTTTCTATGGCTACGACTTCCTGACGCTGAGCGGTGACAGTTTCGTGAAAACCGGACTGACGGTCGACTATGAATTCGCCCGTCGCAACCACTTCAATATTGCGGCGAATTACGCCCAGATCCGCGACCGGATGTTCGATGATGCCGAGTGGCTATCAAAGCCGCGCTATAGTGGCTACGCTTTCGGGTATGGCCTTGAAACCGTGATTGGCCCTATAGAGGCGAAGTATTCATGGTCGCCGGAAACGAACCGCGACTTTTTTTGGTTTTCAGTCGGCTTCTGGTTCTGAGCGAGGTTAATTTTTCGGTCCGCTTGCGAAAAAACCGATATATTTGGAAACTGTTAACACAAAAATGAATTTATGTCAATCTGGAAACGAAAGAACCTGAACCAATTACTTGAGGAAGCGACCGAATCCGAAAAAGGCCTGAAGAAAACGTTATCCGCCTCGGGGCTGGTAGCACTGGGGGTCGGCGCGATCATCGGCGCCGGTTTGTTCTCGATCACGGGGATGGCGGCGGCTACGAATGCGGGGCCTGCTATCACCCTCTCTTTCC
>DATGXZ010000369.1:0-5819 GCA_035298445.1 Flavobacterium sp. | reverse complement strand
ATGTCCGTTTCGGTTACGTACGCCGGGAATAGCATAATCGTTCTGCGATTCGTTTCGGCTGAGGGTCGCATCGACCGACCACTGTTCGGACCCACCGCGGATGTGGTAGGCGACGCCATACGTATCGAAACTCCCATACCTACTGTAGAGCGAATGTTGGAACTCCCGCCCGTATCGAAAGACATTGTCGAGGTGGACCGTTCCACCGATAGCACCGCTTCCGTATCCGACTCCACCGCCACCCGGCCGAACAACCACCTGGCCGAAGCCTTCTGTGAGTATCGTATTGAAATCCGTTTGTCCGTTTAGCAGTGAATTGATGGCAATGCCGTTCCAGACGACGGCGGTTTGCGAGGCCGTGGTGCCGCGAAAGGAAACCGATGCGACCATCCCCGCGCCATTCTCGCGGAAGTAGAGCGCCGTGGTTCGACTAAGTAATGTTTTCAGGGAATTCTGGTGCCCCAGCAGTGAATCGGGCACGACCTTCAGGGTACGCGATCGGCTGAAGACACGCCATTGCACGTCGGCCACACGGACCTCATCCAACTGACGGATGGTGTCTTGGGCAAACGACGATAACGTCGCCAGTAGCGCTATAAAAATGAGTTTTCCTGTATTCATACCACCCGACCTTTCTTCCCGAAGGTCTCTTTGTGTTACGGATGGGGCAGGTCTCCTGGCTTGCGTCCTGTCACATGCCTTCCCGTTTTCACAGTGGCTGCGGATTGTAACAGGCTTTATAGCTTACAGTTGCGGGAACAGCCCGGGATTCACACCCGGTTCCCTTTTAATGTGGTCGGCGACGAACGCACAACCCTATCCGGCGGCAAAGGTATAATTAAAAACGAACAGGCGTATATTTGCCCCATGCAAAATTTGAGATGGGCCGTAATTGCGACTTTCCTGCTGATCGGATGCGGGAAAAACGAGCGACCGGCGGCAACAGCCCTACAGAGCAATCAAATAGAGGCGGCATCGGGACTGGCACTTTACGAATATGACGGCTATACAGTCGTTAAAGTACTGGAACCCTGGCCCGACGCGAAACACTCGTACACCTACGTTCTCAGGAAACGGAACGCAAAAGTGCCCGACAGTCTTCGCTCCTACCCGTCCGTCGAGGTACCGGTGCGATCGATCGTGGTGACATCGACCACGCATATTCCGTCGTTGGAGATGTTGGGAGTGGAACAGACGCTGACCGGCTTTCCCAACACCCGTCTCATTTCGTCGGAACGGACGAGGGCACGGATCGACGCAGGGCATGTGAAGGAACTCGGCGGCAACCGCGACCTTGATACCGAAGCCGTATTGGACTTGCATCCGGATGTGGTAATTGGAAACGGAATAGACGACCATAATCCGGCGTATGACAATCTCATGCGGGCCGGCATTCCCGTGATGCTCAATGGCGACTGGAACGAAAAAACGCCGTTAGGACGGGCGGAATGGATCAAGTTTTTTGGAGTGTTGTTTGGGAAGGAAGCCCAGGCCGATGCACTCTTCCAACAGATACGGGACGATTACCAAAAAATCCACGCCCTGGCCCGGAAGACGCCCAAACACCCGACCGTTTTGGTAGGAGCGATGTACCAGGATGTCTGGAACTTACCACAGGGAGGCAGTTGGGGTGCCTTGTTCATAGCAGATGCCGGCGGCGATTATCTTTGGAACGACACCACGGGCACGGGAAGCCTGCAACTGCCGTTTGAACAGGTGTTTGAACGGGGACAAAACGCCGACTTCTGGATCGGCCCCGGGCAGTTTGCCTCGCTAGCCGACCTCAATGCCGCGAGCAGCCATTACCGCGAATTTCGCAGTTACCAACAAAAGACTATTTTCTCGTTCAGTTCGCGGAAGGGGAAGACCGGCGGACTGCTGTATTATGAATTGGCGCCCAATCGACCGGATCTGGTGCTACGCGACCTCGTGTCAATCCTGCATCCGGAATTGCTGCCGAACCACAAGCCGGTTTTCTTCGACCGACTTCGCTGATGACCGACGTGAACCAAAATCCTAGTACCTTGCATCCATGACGCAACACCGTCGCCATACCCTGCTTTTCACCCTGCTTTCAATAGGGACAGCGGTATTTTTTCTATGGGATTTGTGCTATGGATCGGTGCGTATACCCCTTCCTGATGTCGTGCGGACGCTGTTCGGCGGGGAAGCAACGAAAGCCAGTTGGACCTATATTGTATGGGATTTCCGACTGCCCAAAGCGCTAACGGCTGTTATGGCGGGCATGGCGCTGTCGGTAAGCGGACTCATGATGCAGACGTTTTTCCGGAACCCGTTGGCGGGACCGTATGTGTTGGGACTCAGTTCGGGTTCAAGCCTTGCCGTAGCGTTTGTCGTGATGGGTTCGGCCTTCCTGCCGGGTTCCATCGCAGTGGCCCTCGCGTCTCCGTATGGGATTGCAGCGGCTTCCTGTATCGGCAGTTTGGTGGTGCTTTTTGCCGTCCTGACCGTGGCGCGACACCTTCGCGATACCATGTCGATACTCATTGTGGGGCTGATGTTCGGAAGTTTTACATCGGCGATTACCGGCATACTAAGTTATCTCTCAACGGCGGAGCAGTTGCAACGCTTTACCTTTTGGTCATTGGGCAGCCTCGGGAACCTGTCGTGGGAAGCGGTTGCGATTGTAGCGATCGGCACCGGCATTGGGCTGGCGCTGGCTGCGTTTTGCATCAAGGCGCTGGACGCCCTTTTGCTGGGGGAACACTACGCACAGACACTCGGAATCCCGATGGCCCGTACACGTATTTGGGTATTGCTTTCCGTCGGAATTCTGGCGGGTGTGATTACGGCCTTTGCCGGCCCCATTGCGTTCGTTGGCCTGGCGGTGCCCCACATTGCCCGCTTGCTGTTCCGCACCAGCCGACATTCGGTATTGTTTTTTGCGACGCTGCTATTAGGTGGCGCGATCATGTTGGTATGCGACGCCCTTTGCCAGTTTCCCGGCCTGGAAATACAATTGCCGATAAATGCCGTGACCTCGTTGTTAGGAGCGCCGATGGTGATTTGGTTATTGTTGAACAAACGGAAATGGGCCTCATGAAAGCCGTATTGAAAGCAGACGAACTGGCAATCGGTTACCCCGGAAAAGGGGGAGGTACAACCGTTGCGGAACACCTCCGTTTCGAAATCGAACGTGGTACGTTGGTCGGACTTATCGGCAGTAATGGCGCGGGTAAATCAACGTTATTGCGAACCCTGGCAGGCCTCCAACTTCCATTACGCGGACGATTGGAACTCGACGGACGTGAGCTGACAAAAATGACAGCGTCCGAACTTGCCTGTTACCGATCGGTGGTATTGACCGAAAGGCTGCCACCCAGCGACCTGACCGTATTTGAGTTGGTGGTCTTAGGACGACAGCCCTACACGAATTGGTTGGGAAAACTGTCAAAATCGGATGTCGCCGCGACGGAGGACGCGTTGGCACTCACCGGTGCGGCAGCCCTTGCCTCAAAACGACATTACGAGATCAGTGACGGACAGTTACAGAATGTATTGATTGCGAGGGCCATCGCACAGCAAACGCCCCTTATCTTCCTTGACGAGCCGACCACCCACTTAGACCTGCCCCATAAACTCGCGCTGCTGCAGTTATTGCGTAAGTTGGTGACCGTTGCCGGGAAAACCGTGATCTTCTCGACGCATGATATCGAACAAGCGCTGACCGTATGCGATGCGTTTCTGGTCATGACCACCGATGGATTGACGCTGTCATCAAAAGAAGATATACTGCAAAATGGGGTACTCGATGCGCTATTCGCGTCGTCCGGACTGCGATTTGACGCGGACCGACTGCGATTTGAGCCACGCACGCCTTGACAGACACTGGGGAAAATCGTACATTTAAAGAAAAAGTGCGATGAAACAACTGTTGCTTATCGGCCTTTTCCTCTACGCTGGCGTAGCGTTGGCCCAACCTCCATTCGAACTCACACCAAACGGATTTGCACCTGTTACGTTTACGGTTCCTGCGCGGGATATGCTCGACCGGGCGGATCGGATTACGCGATGGGCCGCAAAAGAAAACCGAAAAGGACACGATGTGGTGCGCGAATCGGACCAATCATTGCGGGTCGAAGCCCGACGCGACAATGCCTTTTTCTACCGCGATCGTGGCGAGGAATATGCCTTTCGGATTGACTATGTGATGACCATTCGGTTTACGGATGATACGTGTAGGGTTACCTTTTCGGTGAGCGAAATCTATGGAAAAGGACGTCCGGTGCAGATGCAGTTGTCTGATTACTTTCTTTCGGATGGTCGCCTAAAAGAGGATTTCCGCGACGTCAAACCCTCTCTTGAACGGACGGCAAACGCACTGCTCCGTTCTCTTTACGACGCTTTGCAACGCCCTTAGACCTCGAGTTCCGATACCTCTTGTACCTGCCCGGGCTGCAAGTTCCCAAGCTGCAGTTGTCCGATACGAACGCGCACCAATCGCAACGTGGGAAAACCCACCGCCGAGGTCATCTTGCGCACCTGTCGGAACTTGCCTTCGCGGATGGTGACCGATACCCAACTCGTTGGACCGTGGCGGTCATCGCGAATTCGGCGGCCGCGTTCGGGTAAGTTTGGAACAAAGGGCAACAGGGCCGCCTCGCAAGGCTTTGTTTTGTATTTGCCTTTTTTGGTGCCGATCAGCACGCCAGCTGCCATTTCGGCAACCGCTTCGGGTGTGATGAGGCCGTCAACCTGCACGTAGTACTCCTTTTCGACTTTACGACCGCGGACCCATTCGCTCATCTTCCCGTCGGTGGTGAGCAGTAGCAGTCCTTCCGAATCTTCGTCAAGTCGGCCGATGGCCATGGTGCCCGGAGCGAAGTCGTGCAGTTCACCCAACAGTTTCTTGGTTCGTTTTAACTCGTAAACGAACTGGCTCAGGTACCCATAGGGCTTATACAGAAGATAATGATGATGCATGTTTGGTTCGTGTCTGATATGGTAAAGGTCGCTGCTTTCAGGCGTGACCGCTTTCCACTATCTTTACCGATATGGAACTACAAGATGCAAAAGTACTGATTACCGGCGGTACGACCGGAATCGGTTTTGAAACGGCCCGTTTGTTAACCTCTAAAGGAGCACAGGTCGTGTTCTGCGGACAAAACGCGGAACGGGTGGCAAAGGCGGCAGCCGAACTGGGTATAACGGGTTTTACCTGCGATATTTCAGACGCAGCGGATGTGGAGCGGTTGTTTGAAAAAACAGTGGCTACGCTTGGTGGGCTAGATGTTTTGATCAACAATGCCGGCGTGGGCTATTTCGCCGCACTGGCGGACACCGACCCAGCGGATTTTGAACGCATTTGGCGCACGAATGTGCTGGGACTCTTCCTGGCCGGACAAAAAGCTGCGGCGCATTTCACGGCGCAACAATCGGGAAATATCATCAACATCGGGTCGACGGCAGCACGCGCCGGATTTGCGAAAGGCTCTGCCTATGTCGCCAGTAAATTCGCCGTTTCCGGACTCACGGAATGCTGGCGGGCGGAACTCCGGCCCCACAACGTTCGCGTCATGCAGGTCAATCCGAGTGAGGTATTGACGCAATTTGGACCAAAAGTAGGCTTCGACCAACAGGACAACGGCAAAAAACTGCACGCGACGGAGATTGCGCACTTAATCGCATCGATGCTGTCGATGCCGGATGTGGGGTTCATTCCGGAGGCAGCGGTGTGGGCGACTAATCCGTGGTAGGTGGAGAGGAAAGAAGAAAGAGACAAGAGAAAAGAGAAAAGAGACAAGAGAAAAGAGGAAAGAGGAAAGAGATAACGAAGAACGAAACAAAATAAAGGATGA
>DATGXZ010000368.1:0-2344 GCA_035298445.1 Flavobacterium sp. | reverse complement strand
AATGCTGAAACCACGGATCTTGAGCACCGCCACACTGCTGTCGACCCCTACAAAGCGGAGATCGCGGTTGTTGAGTCCGGTTTCGCGATTGTACCCTTTCAACCGCTGCATTTTGCGGGAAGGACGAGCCGCAACCACGGGTTTTACAACGGACTGTTTCTTTCTGACGGAGTCGTTTTCCTTTCGCCTCAGGATGGTAACGGTCTGTACCGAGTCATTGCGCCGAAACGTATAGCGAAGGCTGTCTTTGATCCCGAAACGCGCGGTGTAAAACGAGGAAAAGCTGCGTTCCAGGCGGTTCCGTTTGAAGGTCGTATTGAATCCGTCGGACGTGAAGAGCCGGTTAAAATTGCGCACTAGGTCCGAAACGGGTTGCCCGTCTATTGAGACAACTTCGGTTCCTTCGCGAACGGATTTGTCATAGGATTTGTTTTTAAGGACGAAGAGACGGTTGTCGTATAAGCCAAAGTCGAATTGCGAAAACGGGCCGGTGCCTTTGGCTGCCAGCGCCTTTCCTTCTGCTTTTGTATACCGCTTCAACGGAGGCCGTAGCGCCATGTGTCCCTGCCGTACCGACGCCACCACGGGCGCCAGCTTCTCGTAAAACGCATAGCTGTCAAGCGGACGGTTGATCGTCGCCTTCAGGCTGTCGAATTTATAGCGGAACTCCGCTTCCGGGATATACCAATACAAATCCGGATGCAGGCGGGTAATTTTCCGATAGGCATAATCGACGTCGGCTTTCAGTTCCTCCGGTGATTTCAGTCGCGAAATCTCACGGTTGTAGCGTTCAACGGAATGACAGCCGGTGAGGAGTAGGGGTAAGGCGAGGAGCAGGAATCGCTTCACGTGTGGGCAATTTCTGCAATGTTACCAAAAAAACGGTTTAGGTCTGTATGACGCCAAGGTTAAATTTCCGTTCGATGGGCGCGTGGTTGGCCGCTTCGATCCCCATCGAAATCCACGTACGGGTGTCAAGCGGGTCGATAATGGCGTCGGTCCACAAACGGGCGGCGGCATAATACGGCGATACCTGCTCGTCGTAGCGCGCCTTGATCTTGTCGAATAGCGCCTGTTCTTTCGCCGCGTCGACTTCTTCGCCTTTCGCGCGGATAGCGGAGGCTTCGATTTGGGCGAGTACTTTAGCAGCCTGTGTTCCACCCATCACCGCGAGTTCCGCATTGGGCCAGGCAGCAATCAGGCGCGGATCATAGGCCTTACCGCACATAGCGTAGTTGCCGGCACCATACGAGTTCCCGACGATAATGGTAAACTTCGGCACCACCGAGTTACTGACCGCATTGACCATTTTGGCGCCGTCTTTGATGATACCGCCGTGTTCCGACTTGCTGCCGACCATAAAGCCGGTCACGTCTTGCAGGAATACCAACGGAATCTTCTTTTGGTTGCAATTGGCGATGAACCGGGTGGCTTTGTCGGCGGAATCCGAATAGATAACGCCGCCAAACTGCATTTCCCCTTTTTTGTTCTTCACCACTTTACGCTGGTTGGCGACGATGCCCACAGCCCAGCCGTCGATACGGGCGTAAGCGGTAATCAGCGTCTGGCCATAACCGGCCTTATATTCGTCGAACTCCGAGTTGTCCACCAGGCGTTTGATAATGTCATACATATCGTATTGCTCCGAACGCGATTGGGGCAGGAGTCCGTAAATATCTTTTTCATCCAGCATCGGCTTCGCGGGTTTTTCCCGGTTGAAGCCCGCTTTGTCATAGTCCCCGATTTTCCCGACGATGTTTTTGATGCGGTCGAGGGCGTCTTTGTCGTCCTTCGCTTTATAATCGGTTACACCCGATATTTCGCAATGGGTCGTGGCACCGCCCAGCGTTTCATTGTCGATCGTTTCACCGATGGCGGCTTTCACTAAATAACTGCCCGCAAGGAAGATGCTACCCGTTTTGTCAACAATTAGCGCCTCGTCGCTCATGATAGGAAGATAGGCCCCGCCCGCCACGCAGCTGCCCATTACGGCGGCAATCTGGGTGATGCCCATGCTGCTCATGATAGCGTTGTTGCGGAAAATACGGCCGAAATGTTCTTTATCGGGGAAGATCTCATCCTGCATCGGAAGGTACACACCGGCGCTGTCGACGAGGTAAATGATGGGCAGTCGGTTTTCCATCGCGATTTCCTGGGCGCGGAGGTTCTTTTTACCCGTGATCGGAAACCACGCACCGGCTTTTACGGTGGCATCATTGGCAACGACCACGCATTGTTTCCCTTTTATATACCCAATTTTTACGACCACCCCACCGGAAGGGCATCCGCCGTGTTCGGCATACATCCCTTCACCGGCAAAGGCCCCGATTTCGATGCTCTTCGC
>DATGXZ010000367.1:0-11061 GCA_035298445.1 Flavobacterium sp. | reverse complement strand
TATTACGGTCAAAAACACCGGACGCGTTGACGGCACGGAAGTCGTACAATTGTACATCCGCGATCAGGCCGCCAGCATTACCCGACCGGTTAAAGAACTGAAAGGCTTCCAGAAAATCAGCCTTGCCAAGGGGGAAAGCCGTGTGATCAGTTTTGACATCACGCCTGAACTGCTGTCCTTTTACAATGAAGACCTTATTTTTGATTGGGAAGCGGGCGCCTTCGACATCATGATTGGCACCGATTCTGAAAACCTCCAAACCAAAACCGTATTATGGGAAAAATAACCCTCTCTGCCCTCCTGCTCTCGTGTGCAGCGCTGTTTGCACAGAAGCCGAACGAAGCGAATGTCACCGAAAAAATCCCCGTAGTGGGTGTCGTCAAAGGACTGACCGACGAACAATTGATGGAAACCGTGCAACGGCAAACGTTCCGGTATTTCTGGCACTACGGCCATCCGGTATCGGGAATGGCGCGCGAGCGCAGCAATACCGTGACCTGCAACTATTATTGGGACTACATCAACGAAGCCTGGGACGAACCCAACCTCAGCAAGGGCACCTTCGGCCCAGAAGCGATTGCCGTGGGAGGCACGGGCTTTGGCATCCTTTCCACGGTAATTGCCGTCGAGCGGAAGTGGATCAGCCGCGAGGCCGCACTCGACCGTTTGATCCAGATTGCGGATTTTCTCACGAAAGCGGATCGGTTCCACGGTGCCTTCCCGCACTTTATGGACGGTACTACTGGCAAAACCATCCCGTTCGGTCGTCTGGACGATGCGGCCGACCTGGTCGAAACCTCCTATCTAATGATGGGATTCCTCTGTGCCCGCGAATATTTTGATGGGAAAAAGTGTACCTCCGTCGTCGGATCACTGACATGTGGGACACCATCAACTGGAAATGGTTCACCAACAACGAGCCCAAGCTTTACTGGCATTGGTCGCCTTATCAGGGCTTCGACATGAACTTCCCGATCTGGGGGTGGAACGAGGCACTGATTACCTATATCATTGCCGCATCGTCGAACTGGCATGCTATTCCGAAATCGGCCTACGACGGGACCTGGGTCGGAAGCCAGGGTTTCCGGAATACACAAAAGTATTACGGACTCGAACTTCCTTTGGGCAATTACGGAGAAGACAAGGGCGGTCCTTTGTTCTTCGAGCAGTACACCTTCCAGGGAATCGACCCTAACGGTTTGAAGGACTCGCTCGGAATCGACTACGCCCTGCAAGCCCGCAACCATACGCTGATCAACCGGGCCTACTGTATCGAAAATCCGAAGAAATTCAAAGGGTATAGCAGTAAATGCTGGGGATTGACGGCTGGCGACAGCTATAAAGGATACGTAGCGCACAGTCCGTCAAGCGACAAAGGCGTCATCCAGCCGACGGCCGCCATTTCGTCGATGCCATTCACACCGAAGGAAAGCATGGAAGCGATGCGGTATTTCTATGAGGAACTGGGCGGTAAGATATGGGGCGAATATGGGTTCCACGATGGTTTCGACCTCGGACACGACTGGTCGTCGAACACCTATTTGGCGATTGACCAGGGACCGATTGTGGTGATGATTGAAAACCACCGCAGCGGCCTGATCTGGAAACTATTCATGAAGATCCCGGAAGTTCAGCGAGGGTTGAAACGATTGGGGTTCACGAGTCCGTATTTGGGGAAGAAGTAAAGAAGGAGATCGGAAGTTGGGGAGATCGGAAGATCGGGAGTCAGAAAGTCCGAAAGAGACGGATACAACCTGCAAGGTTTCATAACCTTGTAGGTTTACGTGGAGATAGTAAGATCGGAAGTCCGGAAGTCCGGAAGTGCCGAATACAACCTGCAAGGTTTTCATAACCTTGTAGGTTTACGTAAGTTTACGTGGAGACAGTAAGATCGGAAGTCCGGAAGTCCGGAAGAGCCGAATACAACCTACAAGGTTTTCATAACCTTGTAGGTTTATGTGGAGAATGCAAGATTGGGAGAATACACACTGAAACCGTAAAAACCGATTCAACCTACGCCTTTATACCACCAAAGTACGATGGTAAATTTTAAGAAAATATACGGGTTTCCCGTACCCAAAACTCCGCCGCATTTCGTAAGGACTGCCATGGCCCCTCCCCAATACCAAAATACCAATTCCGCGAGACATGGCCGTGCGGAAAAACCGTACTTATTGTTAAACTATACTGGTGTGAAAGAATGATCAACTTTAAGAAAATATACGGGTTTCCCGTACCCACAATTGCGCCGCATTTTGTAGGGACTGCCATGGCCCCTCCCCAATGCCAAAATACCCATTCCGCCGGACATGGCCGTGCGGAAAAACCGCACTTATTGTTAAATTCGTAAGCACCTGAACGTAAAGCGACGCTCTCTAAAACCACCACACAACCATCAAAACTATGGCCTATTCCACACTCACCACCGACCAAATCGCCGCCTATCACCGTGATGGGTATGTGATCGTAAGCGGCTTTCTTTCCGCAGAAGAAACGCGCAAACTGCATGACATTGCCGTGACCGATGACGTCATGCGCCGCAATGCGTTCGACCTTAACGACCAAACGGGCAAAAAGACCAAACTGACCTTGTGGTATACGCCTGGTGACGACATGTACGGCTTGCTCTCAAAATCAGAGCGCATGGTGCACAATGGTGACCTCTTGATGGACGGCGACAGCCCGGTCTGCCATTTCCATTCGAAACTGATGCAGAAGGAACCTCGTGTGGGCGGTGCATGGGAATGGCACCAGGACTATGGCTACTGGTATAAGAATGAATTCCTGTTTCCCGACCAGATGCTGTCGGTGATGGTGGCAATCACGGATGCCAACAAAGAAAACGGCTGCCTGCAGGTCATCCGGGGCACCCACAAAATGGGCCGCATCGAACATGGGTTTTCCGGCGAGCAGGTAGGTGCCTCCCAACACTACGTCGACCTGGCGTTGAAGACGATGCCACTCGTCTATGTCGAACTCAAAGCCGGCGATGCGCTCTTCTTCCACCCCAACCTCCTGCACCGCTCGGAGGCCAACCTGTCAGACCACGCGCGGTGGAGCCTGATCTCGTGTTACAACCGCGCCTCGAATGTGCCCTATAACGAACCCAACCTCAGTTGCATCAAACCCCTCGAGGTCGTACCCGACAGTGCCCTGCTCGACAGCGCTACGCACGGCCTGACCGACAGCATGGACTTTTTAGAGAAGGACAAGGATGAGGCGTTGAAGTAGTTTGTAGTTGACGGTTGACAGTTGACAGTTGACAGTTCGTACTCTTTCGGACTTTCCAGACTTTCGGACTTTCCAATCTCCCCCAACTCCCTTGCACCAAACCGAAAATAGTCGTAATATTGCAGCCCTAACCCGGTCCTATAGCTCAGTTGGTTAGAGCACCTGACTCATAATCAGGTGGTCCTTGGTTCGAGCCCAAGTGGGACCACTTTTTAGTCTCAGTCGCATTCTCAGTGAACAGAGATGCCGAAACAGTAAGCCTCCAACTATTGGGGGCTTTTTCTTTTTGGAAAAGAAACTGCACCTGACTCATATTCAGTCCCGATAGCTATCGGGATTGGTTCTCCCGATGGCTATCGGGACAAGTGGGACCACTTTTTGGTCGCAGTCTCAGTCGCAGTCTCAGTGACGGAGATGCCGAAAATAACAAGCCTCCTTTTGGGGGCTTTCTTCTTTTTGAAAAAGAACCGCACCTGACTCATAATCAGTCCCGATAGCTATCGGGATTGGTTCTCCCGATGGCTATCGGGACAAGTGGGACCACTTTTTAGTCGCAGTCGCAGTCTCAGTGAACAGAGATGCCGAAACACTAAGCCTCCAACTATTGGGGGCTTTTTCTTTTTGAAAAAGAAACCGCACCCGACTCATAATCAGTCCCGATAGCTATCGGGATTGGTTCGAGCCGCACGGGGTCACTTTTAGTCCCAGTCGCAGTCTCAGTGAACAGAGATGCCGAAAACAAGAAGCCTCCGTTTGAGGGCTTTTTTCTTCTAAAGAAACCGCACCTGACTCATAATCAGCTCTTTTTTTTAGTCGCAGTCGCAGTGGACAGTCTGAAAGCGGCACTAAACAACAAGTACTTCACGACACTTAGGCTTTTTCTTCGTGGGAAGTAAAGAATCCCCCAAAAATTCTCCAGAACGGAGAAACCATTTGACCCTTAAATACCTCATCCCGGACCGCAGTGATCACACATAGCCGCATCTAACTCCGAATTCAATCTCCGGCCTCCACACTGACTACTGCCCACTCTCTAGCTTCAACAAATCTTAACAAATTGCGAGTTTATATTCCGTATATTTACACTACAACCCACACGTAACCCTCATGAATGTGTTTTTGGCCGATGATGACGAAGACGACCGCCTCTTTTTTGAAGAAGCCCTGCGGGAGGTCTGCACCAAGTCGCTATTGCTCATGGCCGATAACGGCGAACGCCTGATGCAACTCCTGCGCGACCGCCGCAATCCACAGCCGGATGTGCTGTTCCTCGACCTCAATATGCCGAAGAAAAACGGCTATGAGTGCCTCACCGAAATCCGCAGCGATGAAAACCTCCGGCATATTCCCATCGTGATCTTCACCACCAGCCAGCAGGAAGACAGTATCAACGCCGTCTACCAACAGGGCGCGCACTTCTATATCAGGAAACCAAACGATTTTGGCCAGCTGAAGTCGGTCGTGCGCAAAGCGCTTTCTATCGACTGGGCCGCGCAGCACGCACAACCTGAGAAAGAACGCTTTATCCTGACGCCCTGATGCAACACCGAATCGCCGACGCACGTACCGCCCTTTATGACGCTCTGGCATCCGGTGGGAACCAGCCGTTACCCGCCCTCGCCAACCCGTTCGGAAAACGGCCGGGCACCGAGGCACTACCTGAGATCCTCGACTTCCACGACACTTTCCTCAAATTGCGCGAAGCCGGTGACGTGCCCTCTTATTGGCGCGAAATCGGTATCCGTCACCTCATCACGCTGCTCGATCTCATCACCTTGCGGTGGAACGACAAGGGCGAACATCATCATTCTGACGCCGAATTCGACGAAATAGAACGCCGCATCGAAGACCTCAATGCCCGTTACCGCGAGCAGGCCGACGAACTCGACCGCACCCGCGCCCGCACCCAACGCGACCTCGAAGTGTTCTTCCGCCAGGCACCCATCGGTATCTTGGTGCTGCGGGGGCCTGAACTGCGGGTCGAACACGCCAATCCACTCTATCTCTCGCTCATCGACAAAGGGCCCGAGTTCATAGGAAAGAACTTCCTCGAGGCCCTTCCCGAACTGAAAACGCAGTCTGTCAAAGACATGCTGTTCGAGGTCTTTCAAACGGGGCGACCACACGTGGGCTATGAACACGGTGTGGTCCTGCGTCGCCACCAGCGTGACGAGCAGACCTACTTCAACTTTGTCTACCAACCCCTGCGCGAAGACGACGGCACGGTAACGGGTATCATCGTCGTGTGCAGTGAAGTAACAGACATCGTCCTGGCCAAACAGGTGCTTTCGGAAAAGGAGCGCGAATTCCGCAACATCGTCACCCAGTCGCCTATTGCCATCGCTATCTTTAAAGGCCCCGACCTTGTAATTGACTTGGCGAACCGCACGATGCTTGAAACGCTCTGGCGGCGATCGGATGCGGATGTGATGGGACACCCGCTGATGGAAGTCTTTCCCGAACTCGAAAACCAGCCCTTCCCGCGACTGCTGCGCCATGTAATTGAAACGGGCCAGCCACTCCGCGACCGCGAAGCACCGGCGGTTGTGGATGGGCCTGACGGACGGCGTTCGTTTTACGTTGATTACGACTATACGCCTCTTATGCCGTCGTCAGGAAAAGCGGAAGGCGTGATTTGTACGGTAAACGATGTCACCGAAAAAGTGCAGGCCCGCAAACTGCTCGAATCGGCCCAGGTGCGCTATAGCCACCTCATCGAAACGCTGCCGGTAGGGATGTATACTATCGACGAAAATGGCTATATCGACCTTTACAACCAGGCCGCTGCCACCGTATGGGGAAGGCATCCGGTGCCGGGAGTCGACCGCTGGTGCGGTGCCTACCAATTGTATTCCCTTGACGGCGTGCCCATTCCCCACGATTCCTGTCCGATGGCCCTGGCCTTCCGCAGCGGCCAATCATTGGAAGAAGAACTGTATATGGTGCGCGAAAACGGCGAGCGCCGACATGTGATTGTGCATCCACGGATGCTGTATGACGAAAACGGACGCAGGATCGGGGCTTCGAAAGTGATGATCGACATCACCGAACGGAAGAAAGCGGAAGAGGCGTTGCGGGAAAGTGAAGAGAAATTTCGCCTGCTGACCGATACTATCCCACAACTCATCTGGACGGCTGACGCTCTGGGCAATATCGACTACTATAGTGACTCGGTCTACCAATACTGCGGCAAGAGTCCGGCCGAACTCGCCCGAAAAGGCTGGCTCGAAATCGTCCACCCTGATGACCGTACAGGCTATCGGAAGCGATGGCTGCATTCGCTGCATTCGGGCGACGATTACACCTTCGAACACCGCCTGCGTGGCTACGACGGCCAATATCGTTGGTACCTCAGTCGGGCCGTGCCGCTGCAAAACGAAAGCGGCCAGGTGACGCAATGGGTCGGGACAGCCACAGACATCCAAGACCAAAAGGACTTCCAACAAACACTCGAAAAGGTGGTAGAAGAGCGCACCTTCGAACTCAAACGGGCCAATATGGAACTCGTAGGCCGCAACAAAGAACTGTCGTCGTTTGCCTACATCTCAAGCCACGACCTGCAGGAGCCGTTGCGGAAAATCCAGACGTTTGTCAGCATCATCATGAAGACCGACCACGACAACCTGTCGGAAGCCGGACGCAGGAACTTCGAGCGTATGCAAATTGCCGCCAACCGCATGAAAGCGCTGATCAACGACCTGCTGACGTACTCAAGGGCCAATAACGGTGAAAAAGTATTCGAACCCACCCACCTCAACACGATTCTGAGCGAAATAACCGCGGAACTATCCGATGCGGTCGAGGCGAAAAACGCCCGAATCATGGTGGACGATCTTCCTGTGGTGCGTGCCATCCCGTTCCAGTTGCGGCAACTGTTCATCAACCTGTTATCGAACGCACTAAAATTCACACGCCCTGATGTCCCTCCCGTCATTCGGATTACATCCGAATCGATCGAAGGGAAAGACCTGACGCACGAAAAAGCCGATCCGGGTCGCCGCTACGTACACATCGCGGTGGCCGACAATGGCATCGGGTTCGAACCCGAATATGCAACGAAAATCTTCGAAGTGTTCCAGCGCCTACACTCCCGCGGCGATTATGAAGGCACCGGCATCGGGCTCGCCATCTGCAACAAGATCGTCGAGAACCATGAGGGCATCCTCTATGCCGAATCGCAGCCCGGTGAAGGCGCGACGTTCCACATTTACCTACCTTTGCCGGCATGATGCGATGGTGTTTGGTTGTATGGGGATGGATGTCGGTAGCCGCTTTCGGCCAAACCGTCACCGGGAAGGTAATCGAAGCGGGGTCGGATGCGCCGGTAGCCTACACGAGTATAGGTGTCGTCGGACGCAATATCGGCACGGTTTCCGGTAGCGACGGATCGTTTTCCCTATCCCTTCCGGAAGGAGTCGAAGGGACCGTGCGGATTTCCGCGTTGGGATACGTATCGTTCGAAGCATCGGTAGCTGACTTCCTAAAACGCGGTAACAACACTGTCATCCAGCTAAAACCCGATGTGAAGGCCCTCCGGGAAGTGACCGTACGCCACTTCGCAAACGCCGACGAGTGGGGCAACACGCGCCTTACCCGCAAAGAACTGGTCGACGCCGGTTTTGTCAATAACAAACTCGGCAATGAGTTGGGAATGGTCATCAAAGCGCGGCAAAAACCCGTGAAACTGATGAAGTTCAAGGCCCAGGTCGCCTATAACCGCTATCACGAAATGCGGTTCCGCCTGAATGTGTATGCCATGAAAAACGGCCTGCCGGGCGAATCTTTGCTGGCCGATAACATCATCGTGACGAGTACCATCCGCAAGGGCGTGTTGGAAGTCGATTTGTCGGACTATGGTATCGTAGCGGAAGGGGATTTCTTCATTTCCCTGGAATGGATTGAGGATTTAGGCGAGGGCGGACTCCATTTTTACGCCGATTACTCCGGACCCAAAATCATCACCCGGGCCGCCGCACAGGGCAAATGGAACGAACAGGATGACCTGAGTTTTGCCTTTACCGTTTCGGTGCGGTATTAGTTTTTACCGGATAAATCCCGATGGTGTGATTTGCCAACCGATAGTCGGACGGCTGAGCATGCCCGTCAAGGCGGAAGGTAATCGCCGCAGATGCTTCCTTCGGCATGTGACATTCCACGCATTGCGCCACGAGCCGTTTGGCATCCAGCGAAGCCGCCGGTCCCGTTTGATGTTTGACACCCGTGTGGCATTGCAGGCAGGTGTTACCGAAGAAGGACGGATCGTGTGAACTGTCGCTGTGGGGATCGTGGCAGGAAACACACGTCATCTTATTACTTCCCTGAAAACAGGCACTCTTCGACAAAGCGGCATACTGGTTCCCGTGTACGTCGTATTTTTCCTTAGGGATGATACGGTAGTAATCTTCCAACACATCGCCCGGCCGGAAATCGAACGGGGTTTTCACGCGTGCGCCGTCCACTCCGGAGTGGCAAATGGCACAGGCATCATTCTGTTGTTTGGGTGTAAGGGAAGTAAAAGACGGCATAAAGCGGGCCGACTTCAGGTTGGGATGCTCCCGATGCGCGTCCACATGTTGCTGGGCCGGACCATGGCAGCGTTCGCAGTCGATGCCCAGCACCAGGGCCTTCGGATCGATGAAATCCTGGGCGTCGTAATCGGCAAATCCACCCGCGCCGGTGCGGGGATGCGCGGCAGCGAAAGAGGCATGGCAGGTGTAGCAATCTTTGGGGATCTTGCGGTCGAAGTAGGCGCCTACGGGTTCAAATCCCGGACTCATGCCCCATGCACCGGCATCTTTGTAATACGACACCGGCAATTCATAGGTGTTGTGATCGCGCCAGTAGGCAGACGTTTGGGCATGTCTGGAACCGAAGACCACCGCAACCGGATATGCTTTTTTCTCCACCCGGTTTTGGTAAACGACGTGGTAGACGCTATCGCCGCGCTGTTCGACCTTTACGACAGTGCCGTTGCCGAAATCGAATCCGGTTTTTCCGCCCAGGCCCAGCACCTGACTTGGATCTCCAGGTGCTGTGGCAAGCCAGTGCGCAGTTTGCGTATAGTGTTGGTGGATGTCGGCGTGGCATTCCACACACGACGCACTGCCGGCAAACTCCGGTCCGCGCGGGTCATAGTAGTCGGGTTCACGGTTACAGGAAAAGGCACACGCTGCCACGACGCTGAAGAGCCACCACTTTTTCATCCCCTAAATATAGGAGTTTCCGGTTGGATGCCCGATGAAATCCCATCCGTCTACACGATTCTTTGGTTGCTTTGAAGCACTTCTTAGCAGGCGGTAAGTCAACGGCGATCCAGCGAAAAACGCTCCGTTAGGATGGTAGTAACGCCCGATCTATACGGATTAGCATAAGGAGGGAAGGCCTTTGACGGCCCATTTACACTCGTCTCGTGTATAGCGCCGTCAGCCATACTGAAGCACAATTGGGGAAAGAAATTAACATCTATGCGGAGGATGCCGACATTCCTGTATCTTTATCCGGTGTTGCATCCGGTGTTTATTTTGTCGAAATTGCCGCTGATTACAACCGTACTGTAAAAAAAATCGTAATAGAATAATATGAAGAAACGATTCAAATGGGGGCTTATCGCCCTGGTAGTGCTGGCAATCGGGGTCGGCGGCGGGTATTATTACGTCATGCACGCCGGAGCCCGGGACGTCGCATCGGAAGACGCGGCCTTTGTGCTATCGTCAAAGCAGTTGACGGACGCATTCAGTGCGGACGCAGCCAAATCGACGGCGCTGTATCTGAACAAAACCATCGAAGTCACCGGGCCGGTTTCCTCGGTCAAAGACAAAGATGTGGTGTTGGATGGTACGATTATCTGCTCGTTCACCGCGGCTACAAACGTTGCGGGGGGCACATCCGTCACCGTAAAGGGACGACTGCTCGGCTATGACGACCTGCTGGGAGAAATCAAACTTGACAATTGCTCTTTAACCAACTGATAAAACATGAAACACTATGCAATGATGCTGGGTCTGTCGATGCTGTTTGCCGGATCGGCGATGGCCCAGGACGATGACCTGATGAAAGAGATTGACCAAAAAGCCGGCGATAAGGAAATCGCTACCGCTGCCTTTAAAGGTGTGCAGGTCGTGACCATGCAGTCGACCAAACTGGCTGCAAAAAACGAATGGTATTTTGTGGTCTCGCACCGATTTGGCGATTTGACCAACGGACTCGATAATTTCTTCGGACTTGATAACGCCTACACCAAAATTGGCGGCATTTATGGCGTAACGGATTGGCTTTCCCTGGGCGTTTCCCGTCACACGTATAACAAAGTATTTGAGGGCAGTGCCAAATTGCGGCTCTTTCCACAACAAAACGACGGTTTTCCCGTGACGATCGTAGCGTACGGCACCATGGACGTCAACACCAAGCTCAGCACGGATGAATATCCCAACCTGAACGGTTCTGATCGTTTGGCGTATACGGCCCAGTTGCCGATTTCGCGGAAGTTCTCGGAATCTTTTTCAATGGAATTGAACCCCGTTTATGTACACAAGAACCTCTACGATGCGTTGACAGAAAAGAAAGACCAGTTTTTGGTCGCCGCGGGCGGACGGTATAAAGTGTCGAAACGCCTGAGCATCAACTTCGAATATGCGGCGCGGATCGGGCAACCGGAAATGGATATGTATACAAACCCGCTGTCGATCGGACTTGACATCGAGACGGGCGGACACGTATTCCAACTCCTGTTCTCGAACAGCCAGCCCATGAACGATGTGGCGTATTTTACAAACGCAGCCGGTGACTGGGACGGCGGCGGCATTTTCTTTGGATTTAACATGTATAGAGTAT
>DATGXZ010000366.1:0-4255 GCA_035298445.1 Flavobacterium sp. | reverse complement strand
ATTACTTGTATTTTTTGTATGCGTAAGGTGTGTGTAGCTTATCATAATCGATAAACAGCACGTGTCGCAAATATAAACTTAATTAAAAAATGTAAGCGGTCATTTACACATTAATGAAATAATAAAGACCGGTGTTTGGGGCAGGTTACACTATCAGTCTGACGAAGGTTCCAAATGAATCCTGACTGTTACCCGCGTCCCGGCCGCCGCGCCTTCGTCGTCAACCAAATCTTCATACCACAAAAGTGGCTGTCCCGGATCGCCTTCCATCAGTTTCAGACGCTCCTCGATTGACGCAGTAGAGAACGAATTGTGTTTGTTTCGCATCTTAATCTGTTCCGACTTCTCCCGCCCGATTCCGTTGTCTTCAACCGTACAAACCAAGTAACGCCTGTCGTCTGAAAACGCGAATCTTACCAACACACTTTTGTTGCCTTGCTTGTGAAGCAAACCGTGTTTGATACTGTTCTCCACAAACGGTTGCACCAACATTGGCGGTAAGTCGACGAAATCTGGATCGAGGCCGTCGTCCACTGAAATCGTATACTCGAAATCTTCGTCGAACCGCATCTTTTCGAGTTCCAGGTATTTGGTGAGGATATCGATCTCGGTACCAAGCGAAATCTTTTGTTTGCCGGAAACATTCAAGATCATGCGCGTGAGGTCTGTGAAGTTCCCCATTTGTTCGTTGGCGATGCGTTTATCACCATACATGAATTGCTCTTGTATCGAGTTCAAGGCATTGAAGATGAAGTGTGGGTTCATCTGGCTTTTGAGCGCTTTAAGTTCGCTTTCAGATGCTTTTTTCTCCGCGCGAAGCGTCTTTGCCGTTTCTTCCAGTGAAATCTTGAGAAGCCGGTTTTCGTTATTTGCCCGATAGCGTTTGAACAGTAATATGCCGATGATCAGGGCGGCAGACAATAGGATGACGATGGAAAGCGCGACGACTTTCTGCCTTTGGAGTTCAAGTTCCGATATCTTCTTTTGCTGTGACAACAACGCGATGCGCGCTTCCTTTTTTTCCGCTTCCAGCCTGAATTCAGATTTCAGGGCGATATTTTTACTTTCGTCGTAAAAAATGCTGTCGGCGAGTTTCTTCGCTAACGTCTGAAACTGAAAGGCAGTTTCGTAATCGCCTTTCCTACTGTGTAGTTCGGTCAACAACTCTGCCGCTGCTTTTCTCTCTGTCGGGTAATTCGACGTTTGCGCAATCCGGAAAGCGGATTCAGCCTGATACAAAGCCTTTCGGTTGTCATTACGCGCGAGATACACCTGTCCAAGTCCGATTTTGACACTCGCCAGAACGTTGTCGACATGCAATTCCTCAAACAACCCCGCGGCGTTCGTGAAATAGGCTTCCGCTTCCCTGAATTGTTTTCGCGACAAGGCGATTTCGCCCAGGTGTTTCAGCGATACGGCCCTGGCTGTGCCAAATCCGCTGCGGGTAGAAATGTCCATGCTTTCCTTGGCAAAACGTTCTGCCTGCTCGTATTGACCCAACCGGAAATAAGAGTTAGCGAGACTGTTAAGGAGAATCGCCTGCCGGTTGCCGAACTTGTTCTGTGTGGCGATCGCGAGTCCTTTTCGATAATACCCAATCGCTTTCAGGTACTCTTTCTGCCCGTCGAAAATGCGACCCAGCGCGGTGTAGGTGCGTTCGATTCCTTCGGCATCACCGATCTCTTCAAAGACTTTCAGTGCTTCGATGTTTCGCCCGATGGCCATCGTGGTGTTGCCCTTGAGGTTGTACACGTGACCCAAATCGGTGAGCACGTAGGCTATGTTGGATTTATCGCGGGATTTCCGGGCATACACCAACGCCTTTTCAAAATACACCAAACTGCTGTCGACTTTCCCCAGATAGTCGAAAGCGGTACCAATATTTTGAAGGCAGGATGCACAGTGTCCAAGGAAATTGCTCTTTCGTGCGATCCGGAACGATTGCCGGTATCGGTCGATCGCGAGTTCATAACGATCGGTATAGTTGTAATAAGCCCCTTCGTTGAGTAAGGCGATGGCATAATAGCGGCGAAAGGTATTTTGATACGGAGGCTGCTCCCGCTTCATGTAGCCCGCCGCTATTTTTTTAAGGTCATTGTTGTCGCGTATCCAAACCCGATGGTCATTCTCTTCCTCGATCTTCCGATTGAGCTGGAAACACCGCATCGTGTCGGTTTTGGCCTTTCCTTGCTCAAGACCTTGCGCCCCACCGATCTGGGCAACGAAGAACAGTATGAGAAATAAATAGCGTCCCCTCATACACTGATCGTGGCGATAAGGTCGTCAAAATCGTTTTTCTTTTCCCGTGAGACCGGAATGAGCTGTTGATTCTCCATCACCAAAGTGGCCCCTTCTTTCTTACTATACTTCGAAATTTTCTGGATATTGACAAGGAACGAACGGTGCACCCTGTAGAAACGATTGTCTTCCTCCAACAATTCCTCAAACTCCTTGATTTTCTTGCACACCAGGTAATTCCCCCCTTGCGTGACGACCTTCGTATAGGAACCGTCGGCCTCGAAATACAAAAGGTCGTCGATTCTGAGGAAACGCAAACCGTCGGAAAGTGGCAGGGCTATTTTCTGGATTTCCTTTACCGACAGGTTTTCCTTTAAAACGGCAACCTGTTCCATTTGACGTACTTGTTCCGCTGCTGCCGATTTGGCGATGGCGGCCTGCACCTTGCTCACGCTCACCGGTTTCAACAGGTAGTCGGTGGCCGATACTTCGAAGGCTTTCAGGGCGTATTCCGAATAGGCGGTACAGAAGATCGTTGAGAAGGAAGGCGACGGAAAATACTCGAACAACGCAAAACCGTTTTCATCGGGCATTTCGATGTCGAGAAATACCACATCCGGTGTTTGTCTGGTAAGGTATTTTACGGCCTCGCGTACGCTGGCGGCTTCGTCAAGGGTGTCGACTTCCGCACAATATTCCATAATGATATTGCGAAGCATCGACCGCGCTTTCGGTTCGTCGTCTACAATCAGCACTTTCATGATGCGGCTTAGAATGTCCTAAAGTAGTATTTATTTTAATAAAAACCTGTATCTGGCGGCGATTCCGCAGTTCCTTCCTTTTATCCGTCTTTCCTATTTATATCCGGAAAAAGCAGGCGCAAATAGTGCCCGAAACACCGTTCGTGAACCCATACACGCGGTTCATGAAGTCATCCCGCCGGTCGTGACCTCGCGGCCCTACCTTCGCCTACAGAAAAATCCTCGATATGAAAAAAACACTACTCCTTCTTTCACTGGCCTTCCTTTCGACCAGCACTTTCGCACAATCACCTCTTTACCGATTTGACTTCGATGGCAGCATGGACAATTCCGGATCAAGCAGCAGTTTTTCGGGATGGACGCCAACCGGATCGGGTGCGGTATCCTATGTTGCCGACAGAAATGGTGTCGCGAACAAGGCGATCAACCTTCCGAATACCATCAATTTTGTGGCAGCGTGTGCGGACCTGCCAACCGGAAACAACGCTCGTAGCCTTTCATTCTGGGTAAAGTTTATCAACGATACCGATATCGATACCTATCCGGTAGTGGGCTGGGGAAACAACAGTGCCAACCAGGCGTTCGGATTCTGGCGGAATGGCCCGCAGAATTCGTACTACACCTGGGGGGTGGGTAATGATTATAACGTGCCGCTTACCAGTGCACAGTCACAAACCATCAACAACGGATGGGTGCATGTGGGCATGACGCACAACGGTAGCCAGATGGCCATCTATCTCAACGGCGTCGCCATGGGACCTTTCAACCGGACATTGAATACCACCGGCGCGAATCTCTACTTAAACAGGTTGGTGAATGCTACCGGTGGATCAGGTGCCGCCATCTATCTGGACGACCTGAAAATTTACAATACCGCACTGACCGCTGCCCAAATGCAGACGCTTTACAATCCCAATGCAAACGTGTCGTTGCCCTCCATTTTGAGCGCATCCTCGTCAGCTTCGCCCACACAAGACAGTGATGTTATCACTTTTGTAGTGAACCCGGGTGGGGCACAAACAACCACCAACATCATCATCACCGCTTTTGGAGAGGGCATCAGCGCCGTTTACACCGGACCAGTGTTTTCAGGAAACGAACCTACGCAGGCGACCTACACCCTCACCGGACTCGCGCCCGGAACGTGCTATTCGTATTCGATTGAGGCGATAAACAGCGCTGGGGTTATGACAACGTCGGGGTCGAGGGCCTTTTGTACGCTGGATGCCAACAACAACAGTACGCCCGTCTACCAC
>DATGXZ010000365.1:0-11144 GCA_035298445.1 Flavobacterium sp. | reverse complement strand
TTGGGTGCAATCGTACCGCGACTTGCCGCTATTGATCAACCAATGGGCCAACGTGGTGCGTTGGGAAATGCGTACACGCCTGTTCCTGCGTACGGCTGAATTCCTGTGGCAGGAAGGGCATACCGCCCACGCCACCAAAGCCGAAGCCATTGCCGAATCGGAACAAATGATGCAGGTATATGCCGATTTCGCCGAAGGGTTTATGGGGATTCCTGTGATCAAAGGACTCAAGACGGAAACGGAGCGGTTTGCCGGTGCCGAAGAAACGTACTGTATCGAAGCACTCATGCAAGACGGAAAGGCGTTACAGGCCGGTACGTCCCACTTCCTGGGCCAGAACTTCGCCAAGGCGTTTGAGGTCAAATTCACCAGCCAGGAAGGAAAACAGGAATATGTATGGGGTACCTCATGGGGCGTCTCAACGCGTTTGATGGGTGCCCTGGTCATGACGCATTCTGACGACAACGGACTCGTGCTTCCGCCAAACCTCGCGCCGATCCAGGTGGTGATCGTGCCGATCTATCGTAATGACGAGCAGCGCGCCCAGATTAATGAAGTGGCAAAATCGCTGGTGTCGCAATTCCGTCAATTGAAAATTTCTGTCAAATATGACGATCGCGACACGCAGAGTCCGGGCTTCAAATTCAACGAACATGAATTGAGAGGGGTGCCGGTTCGCATCGCCATAGGTCCGAAAGATCTTGAAAACGGAACGTTTGAGGTGGCACGCCGCGATACCCTTACAAAAGAAGTCGTATCGGCTGACACCATTGTATCGTATGTGTCGGATCTTTTGGGTGACATACAGAAGGCGCTTTTCCAAAAGGCGCTCGACTATCGGAACAGCCATATCACCGAAGTGAATTCGTTTGACGAGTTCCGCGACGTCCTCGAGAACAAAGGCGGATTCCTTTCTGCCCACTGGGATGGCACGCCGGAAACGGAGGAGAAGATCAAGGAACTCACCAAAGCAACGATCCGCTGTATTCCGCTCGATCGCGCAGAAGAGGCCGGAGTATGCGTTTTCACGGGCGCACCGTCGAAAGGGCGTGTGTTGTTTGCGAAAGCGTATTAGGAGAGGAGAGAAGAAAGAGCAAAGAAGAAAGAGGAGAGAGAAGAGAGGAAGCCTTGAGGGTAGCTATTCAATAAACCGCTGTATTTCAATTGGTCAAATAGCTTGAAATTCCCTTTGTTTCCGCGTCTTTCGGTCAGGATGAAAAAAACTCCTGAAAATTCTGGGAGTCTATTGCGTGTATAAAAAATAGTTGTATTTTTGCATCCGCATTAAGCGATGGCCCGTTCGTCTATCGGTTAGGACGCCAGGTTTTCATCCTGGTAAGAAGGGTTCGATTCCCTTACGGGCTACGAAGGATTTTAATAAGGTCCGTTCGTCTAGGGGTTAGGACGCCAGGTTTTCATCCTGGTAACAGGGGTTCGATTCCCCTACGGACTACAACAGTTACAGTTTAAAAATAAAGAACGACAAGATGGCAAACCACAAGTCAGCCCTGAAAAGAATCAGAAGTAACGAGAAGAAGCGGGTGCTTAACCGTTACCAACATAAAACCACTCGTAACGCTATCAAAGCGCTGCGTATGGCTAGCGATAAGAATGAGGCTTCTGCCAAGCTTTCAGCGGTAATCTCTATGATCGACAAGCTTGCCAAGAAAAACATCATCCACGACAATAAGGCGTCCAACCTGAAGTCGAAGTTGACGCGTCACGTAGCGAAACTCTAGTAGTCCTACGATATCCAAAAACAAGCGAGGCAGTCATTGAGTTGGCTGCCTTTTCGTTTTTACTTGTTGGAAAGCAGCCGATAGGCCCGCCTTCTCTTTTCCGTCCTCGTCTTTCCTCTTTCTTCTTGCTTCTTTCTTCTCTTCGCCTCAAAACCCAATAATCGACTCCAGCATTTCCTTCGTCAACGGTTTCGGGAAGAAGTCCAGCACCATACTGAAGTCTTTCGCCTTCCGGATGTCATTCGGATCCACAGACGAAGAAAGTAAAATGATACGCGTATCAGCATAGGCCTCCTGCAACTTCTCTGTAAATTGCTGCAGGAATTCCCAACCGTCCATTACCGGCATATTGAGGTCAAGTAGTATCAGCAGCTTCGGGCCTTTTCCGCCCGTTTTTTGCAATTCGTTCTGGAGATACACCACTGCCTCCTGTCCGTTCGCCAAGGTCACGATGTCGTTCGCGAACCCGGATTTCGTAATCACAAGCTTCGAGAGCAGCAGGGCAATGGGGTCATCGTCTACGCAAAGTATTTTTGGAGGCATCTAGTACGTTTTGGTGAATTGTATGGTGAATTGTGTTCCTTTATCAAGTTCGCTTTCAATCTCAATCGAGCCGCCCATACTCTCGATCTGGCTTTTCACAAGGTAAAGCCCGAGTCCTTTGCTGTCGGGATAATTGTGGAAACGCTGGTACAGTCCGAAGATCTTTTCTTTGTATTTCTCCACATCGATTCCGATCCCGTTGTCCCGGAATACCAGCCGCACGGCTTCTTCATCTTCAGAGAAATGGATGTCGATTTTGGGCGGTCGCTCCGGACTCCGGTATTTTATGGCATTCGTAAGCAAATTTAGCAGGATACTTTCGAAATAGGCTTTATTGATATGTAAGACGCCGCTTCCTTCCACTTCGAAATTCAGTACCGCATGGGCGTTCTCAATGATACGGTCGATCTGGTTGGTAACATTCGCCCACGACTCGCGAATCACGATGTCCTGTTTTTCAATAGAAGGATTGTCGCGTATGATGACCACCCGACCTAAGTCGGCGACGGTTTCGTTGAGGTGATGCGTCGATTTACGGAAGCCGTCGAGGATCATGGTGAGCTCCGCATTTTCAATCGGTATATCTTCGAGTATGCGCAGCAACCCGGTCAGGTTCGACAACGGCGCCCGGAGGTTGTGCGATGTGATATAGGAAAACTGCCGAAGGTCTTTGTTGTTTTGCGTCAGCTCCGTAATCAATTGTTCCTTTTCTTTCTCCTGTCGCTTGCGTTCGGTGATGTCGCGTTGCATCGAAATCCAGTGGGTATGCTCGCCTTCCGAATTGAAGTTCGGGATCATCGACACACGCAGCCAAAAAGTGTCGCCGTTCTTCTTGTAGGCTATGGTCTCAATTTCGCAGGCGATCTTCCGGGCGACACATCCGGCCAACCGGTCGATTTCCGTCTTATTCGATTTTTCCCCAAAGAAATCAAGCGGCGATTTCCCAACCGCTTCCATATATTCGTAACCCGTCATTCGGGTAAAGGCTTCATTCACGAAGAGGATTTTCGGGATTCGTACCTCCGACGCATCCGAATCCGTAATAACCACACCGTCATTGGTGTTGGTAATCACCGTTTCCAATAATTTCAATCGGCGTTCTTCTTCCTTTCGCTGGGTGATATCCTGCATGGCCCCAATCATCCGCACGGGTGTCCCTTGCTCGTCCATCACCAGGAATCCCCGGTCAAGTACGAATTTATAGGATCCATCCTTACACATAAAACGGTACTCGTCCTGCCACTTCTGCGTTTTCTGTTCGAGGAAGGAATAGAGTTTAACCGACATCTTGATGCTATCCTGCGGGTGGATACGGTCGAACCACCACTGGGCATCCGTCCCGACATCCTCACGGGCATAGCCGAAAACTTCCTCAATACCTTTACTCCATTCGAATTCGCGGGTGGTGATGTTCCAGTCCCAAATCGTGTCGCTGGTCGCTTTCGCCACGATATCATAGCGTTCCTTCGCTTCCCGTATCTCGTTGTTGCTAAGTTCGAGTCCGAGGTAGCGCCGGTAGTTGACGTTAAAGTTGTTGATGATGAAGTACCGAAGCACGAGCGCCGAGAAGATAATCAGCACAAGGTCGCGTATGCTGTGGGTCAGGATGAAGTTCTCGTCGTTAGTGATGAAATGGAGGAACTTAAGTGACGAAAAGGCAACAAGGATCGCAATGCAGATATAGATCAGCGTGATTTTGTTGACTTTATTTTTCATCCCTTCAAATATATCAAAATTTCCGTTCGTTCGGCTTTAGGTAAAGGTTTCGTAAACAAAGGAAATGCGGGTTTTTTTTCGGAAAAATAAACGCTACCTTTGCACCTTCTAAAAAATACGCATGGAAGCCATCCGCAACATTGCCATCATTGCCCACGTCGACCACGGAAAAACAACCCTCGTCGACAAAATCATGTTCTACTGCCAGCTGTTCCGCGATAACGAGAACACCGGCGACCTAATCCTCGATAACAATGACCTCGAGCGTGAGCGGGGCATCACCATTACCTCCAAGAACGTGTCGGTGATGTACAAAGGCACCAAAATCAACATCATCGATACCCCAGGTCACGCCGATTTCGGTGGAGAAGTGGAGCGTGTGTTGAACATGGCCGATGGCGTATTGCTATTGGTGGACGCCTTTGAAGGGCCGATGCCGCAGACGCGTTTCGTTTTGCAGAAGGCGATTGACCTCGGACTCAAGCCGTGCGTCGTCATCAACAAAGTCGATAAAGAGAACTGTACGCCGGAGGAAGTACATGAAAAAGTATTCGACCTGATGTTCGAACTCGGTGCTGAAGAGTGGCAGCTTGACTTCCCAACTGTATACGGTTCAGCCAAGCAAAACTGGATGTCGGAAGACTGGAGAAACAAAACCGACAATATTGAACCGCTGCTCGACATGGTGCTGGCGCACATCCCGGCCCCAAAAGTATCAACGGGAACACCACAGATGCTCATCACGTCACTCGACTTCTCGTCGTTCACCGGTCGTATCGCCATCGGGCGTTTGCAACGGGGCGAATTGAAAGAAGGACAAAACGTATCGCTCGTGAAGCGCGATGGGAAAATCATCAAATCCAAAATCAAGGAACTACATACCTTCGACGGACTCGGCCGTAAGAAAGTTGCGGAAGTAATCGCAGGCGACATCTGTGCCCTGGTCGGACTCGAAGGCTTTGAGATCGGAGACACCGTTGCCGATTTCGAGAATCCGGAAGCACTCGAAACGATTGCCATCGACGAACCGACGATGAGTATGCTTTTCACTATCAACGATTCGCCTTTCTTCGGGAAGGAAGGAAAGTTTGTAACCTCACGTCACATTAAAGACCGTTTGGCGCGCGAACTTGAAAAGAACCTGGCGCTTCGCGTAAACGAAACCGATAGTGCCGATAAGTTTATGGTGTTCGGACGTGGTGTACTCCACCTTTCCGTCCTCATCGAGACCATGCGTCGCGAAGGTTATGAATTGCAGATCGGACAACCGCAGGTTATCATCAAGGAAATTGACGGTGTCAAATGCGAGCCTGTTGAAGAACTGACCATTGACCTTCCGGAGAACCTTTCAGGACGTGCGGTAGAGTTCGTTACGCTCCGCAAAGGCGAGATGCTCAGCATGGAACCGAAAGGCGACCGTATGATCATCAAGTTCCACATCCCGTCAAGGGGTATCATCGGCCTTCGTAACCAGTTGCTGACCGCCACCGCCGGTGAAGCCATCATGGCACATCGTTTCCTGGAATACCAACCGTATAAAGGCGAAATTTCAGGCCGTATCAACGGTTCGCTTATTTCGATGGAGAATGGAAAAGCGATCCCATATTCGATCAACAAACTACAGGATCGCGGTAAGTTCTTCGTTGATCCGAACGAAGACATCTACGAAGGACAGGTAGTGGGCGAGAATTCCCGCGGCGATGATATGGTCATCAACATCACCAAGACCAAGCAGTTGACGAACTTCCGTTCGGCAGGTGCTGACGACAAGACCCGTATCGTTCCGGCTATCAAGTTTTCGCTCGAAGAGGCGCTTGAGTACATCCAGAAAGATGAATATGTGGAAGTGACGCCGAAATCGCTCCGTTTACGTAAAATCTACTTGAACGAAAACGACCGGAAACGCTTTAAGATTGCCTAAGGCATCCGTTTATAAAACAAAAGCCATCCAGACCGGGTGGCTTTTTCTTTTTATGGAAAGTCGGATAGCTCGTCAGTGTTTCTACTTGCGTTTACAGGACGAGTCTACAACTCTTTCCGGAAGCAAATACTGTCGTCTACACCTTCATATTGGCCGTAATTCGGAATCACAGTGTAGCCGCTTTTTCGATACAGCGCAACGGCGTCGACTTGTTTCTTGCCTGTTTCTAGCCAGCATTCGCGAAAGCCTTTTGCCCGGGCCCGTTCTTCCAGTGCGGTGAGTAGGCGTGTGGCAATGCCCTGGCCGCGGTAGTCCGGCAGAGTAAACATCCGTTTGACCTCAGCAACGCCGGGCTGGATTTCTTTTATCGCCCCGCAGGCCACGGCCTTTCCGTCGCGGTAGGCCACGAGAGGGTCGAGTCCGATCGGTTTATTGAACTGCGCATAAAAAGCGTGGTCATCGCCGTCTTTCTCCGCCAGGTCGGCGTCAAGCAACAGCACGAGGGAGAGGAAGTCGGCGTCGTCGCAGGAAGTAGAACGAATTTCCATGTTATCGTTTTAAGGCAAAGTGCCCTTTCGCCATGCGGCCGTTACTGAAATACACGCGATACCAATAGTCGTCGGCGGGCATCGGCCGCCCGTCGTAGGTGCCGTCCCATCCGTTTGAATTCCGCGGATCGGCCGTCATCAGCAGTTTGCCATCGCGCGTAAAGATCTCAATCATCGTGGCAGAGGAGAGTGCGCCCGTCGAGGCTTCGATCCTCCAGACATCGTTGATGCCATCGGCGTTGGGCGTAAAGAACTTCGGTGCGTCCAATACCGTTACCAGTTGTTCGACGACCCCGCAGCCGTTCTTGTCCCGTATATAAATCGTATGTACGCCGCCGTTGACATTTTCAAATACATTGCTGTCCTGATAGTTGCCGGTGTCGTCAAGTGCATATTCGTAGCTCCCCAAACTGGAAGCGGCGATGGTCACCGTCACGGTATGATCGTCGGTGGCGATGTCGGCGACTGTGATAGTATCGATAGTGGCTACGTCGGAGGCCGCAACCTCTATCGTACGGTACTTCCGGCATCCAAACCGGTTGATGACAGCTACCCGATACGTGCCCGGATTATAGGCCTGTATAGCATAGGTGTCGCGCAACAGCGAGTCTTCCTCATACCACCAAATGTAGCTGTAATCAGAAGGGACGCCTTCCAAAATACCCGCATCTATCGTAATGAACTCATGTCGGTTGATACACACCAATTCGTCTCCGTCGCCCTCGGTCTTGATTTGGGGAAGCGGGTTGACCTTGACTGTGATGGTATTGATGGCGGCACATCCGGTTCCTTCTTCCAGACGAACATACACCGTCTGTTCATACGCGCTCGTATTCGGAAAGGCAGTCGGGTCAACAATCACATTTTGTTCCAACAGCGCATCCTGCTCGTTCAGGTAGTAGCGGATAGTACCTCCCGGCGCAACCGTGAACCCGTTTTGGGTGAGGTCTACCGTCGACAAACCGTCTTCAGTTTCAGGATCATCACAGGTGAAGATAACGACGTTTTCCGTCGGACTCGACGAAACGGTCAATACCAACGGATTCAGCCGATAACAGCCGGATGCCGGGTCGGTGACCTTGGCAATGATAGTTTGCGGATTAGAAGTGTTCTCAAAGGTGGTCAACGCGCCGCTGTTGCTATCGGCAGCCGTCACCGAAAGGTAATACGAGACCGACAGCCCCGGATTTCCCGTCGTATAAAGGGAATCCGCCTGGGTAAGGTCAAACAGCGTCTTCCCGTCCGGCGTAGCTGATACTTCGCATTGTGTCAAAACACCGTTTACCCGGGCAGGAATGGGCGCTACCTGCAGCAGTATGTCTCCTATAGCTTCGCAACCATCAGCATTGCGTACCCTGACATATAGCGATTGAAAAAACGGGGACGTAGTATAGAAAGGACTCGATAGTTCACCCACATGGCTATCGCGTTCGCCTGCGCTAAGGTAATATTCGACATCAAGTGTGGAAAGATCCTGTAAGGGTAACAGGGCCGCGCTGACGTCGGCCAGGTTGAACAGTCGTTGTCCGTTTGTATCATCTCCGTCAACCGCGTCGTCACAAAGCAGGAAGGGGGTGGAGGAAAGCGTAATGACATTCTCGATGGCTATCGTAAAGGAGGTGAAATTCGAACAGCCCGTTATAGGATTCTCCAGTCGGGCATATAAGGTTTGCGGGTTCGATTCATTGAGGAAACTAGTTGGGTCAGGTATAAACGCATCGCCCGTGATGGCATCACTTTGGTTGGTATGGTACGTAACGACAAGTCCGGGATCGCCACCCGTCACGAGGGTGTTGTTGACGGTAAGGTCGAAGGCCGTTTGGTCATCATCAACGCCATCGCTGTCGCAGCGAACCAGGTCAAGTGCTTCCGGTGTTGTCAGGGTAATGGAAGGCGGCTCATTAAAAGAAGCAGTGCCTGTCCACTCGATGCTGAAATCACTCAAGCCTACCGGACGGTCGATCACCAGAAAATACGATTGCCCTCCTAATACGTCCAACGGTTTCAGGAAGCTATTACCGTCAGGGCCGGGTCCTTCTGAGATGTCGGTTTCCGGCGCCCGCAACCCCGTCCAGTTATTGGTGGCGCCCGCTGAAACCGGGTTGGTGGTCGAACACCGAACCGACTGCCCGATGCTGCCACACGACACATTGGGTCCGAACATAAAGAAGTCGTAGTCGATAGAGATATCGTTGTTCGTCGGCTTGATAATGAAGCTAAGCGAACCTGGAGCGGCAATGTCGAGACGGAGCCAAATACTGTTGTTTTCGTTACTGCTACAGGTCACCCAACCGTTCAATTCCTGGGTGCCAAAACCAACGGCGGCAAGGCCTGAATATTCTGTGTTGCCACACACGACAATCGCGTCTACGCAATCGGTCTGGCTGTATGAGTATGTAAAAACGGCTAATAAGAGCGCAAGAATCCCTTTTTTCATCGTTTCAGGGTGAAGTGACCACGCCATTCACGGCCGTCGTCCAGATGTAATAAAAACCAGTAATCATCAGCGGGCATGGGCTGCCCGTTAAAAGTGCCATCCCAGCCGCGTTCGTTTCCGTTCGGGATGGAAGCCACCAATTTCCCATAACGGTCAAAAACATATACGGTTGAGTTACGGTGAAAAACGCCGGTGATACCCTTCAATTGCCAATAGTCATTGAAGGTGTCGCCATTAGGGGTGAAGAACTTCATCGCACCTACAACCGCCACGGTTTCGGAAACCGTTCCGCAACCATTGGCGTCGGTCACGAATACCTCGTGGATGCCGGGCTCTACATTTTCGAACAAAGGCGATTCTTCATACACACCGTCGTCGAGCCGATAGCGGTAATCACCGGTTCCGCTTACCGTAACCAGAATGGTGTTGTTGTCGCGGAGGTCCTCAATGACGATGGCATCGATGGTCGCGACCTCGGAAGGTATCAATGTAATGCGACGCACCGACGAGCAGCCTGTGATACGATTGATGACCGTGACGGCATAATCACCCGGCTGGGTCGCAGTGATGCCATAGCTCGCGGCAATCGGGTTTCCGTCGCGTGTCCACTGGTAGGAAAACGCATTGCGACTGCCCGAGAGGAGACCGGCGTCTATATCTACGGTATTATTGGTAGTACCCGTGCAAATAGGTGCGGTATAATCCGCCTCCAATTCCGGAACGGGATGAACGGTAAAGGCAATAGTAGTGCTAGCCGTACAATTCGAATTGGCTGGATTGGTTACCGTAACGGTAATCGTGTCGTCGGCGGTGGTGAAGGGATTAGGCAACGGACTTGGTAATGTCGTGCCATCGGATGTGGTATAGGTAACCACAAACCCGGTTTGGCTGCCCAGTATCGTATTTTGAAGGCCCGATGTGTCGAACGCTTCCTCATTGTTGCGGTCGTCGTCGCAGGCCGCCGGTACCGAGACCGGGTTGGCAACGGGTTGTGCATCCACGATAAAAGACAACGTTCCCTGCGTTGAACACGGACCATCCGGATCGGCCGTGGAAGCATTGGTCAGCGTTACCGTAATATCCTGTGTCGCCGTCACAAACGGATTCGGCAGGGTGCTTCCCAAATACTGTCCGGAGGCATCCGTATAGGCTACGATCAGGTTGGTCTGTCCCTGCAACAAATCATTTTGTATGGACGACGTATCAAATGCATGTGTCACCCCGACGTCGTTCGGATCGTCTTCGCATGAGCGCTGTGTTGGAATGGGATGCGCAATCGGCACGGTTTCCACTGTCAGTGTAATATAGGGCCCCAGGCCGAAACAGGCATTGTCGGCATTGCTGTCGACACGTACCCAGATTTGCTGTTGGTTGGGATAGCCGATGTTGCGATAGTTTGCGATGTTCGTAATCGCATTGGATTCTGATAACGCATCTGCCTCATTACGGAAATAGGCTATCGTGTAGTTGGCCGGGTTTCCGAGTAAGGCATTGATGTCGTTGGTCACCGGGGTCAAATTGAACGTGGAAACGCCGTCCCGCTCGTTTTGCACTGCGTCTACAAAGTCATCACATTCTGCAAATGGCCAGAATTTCCCGGGCGGAATTTGCGTAATCGACACCACGAGATCCAGTTGTGTAGTATCGTAGCAGCCGTTCGCATTTTCAGCCCGAACCCAAACGGTGCTCGCCGTAGCATTATTGAAGACGGTAGGATCGGGAATTTGGTTGGTGGCGTCCGACGTAAGTGCCCCGTTTTCGGAAAAATAATAAGTGAAGGTCTCGCTGGCAGCATTGGCCGACAACACCGCCTCTTTCTGGCGGAGGTTAAAGTCGGAAAAGCCATCTAAATCGTCGTCGCATTGCACCAACGTCGCCGTGGCCGGTATGACGGGTTTGGGATGTACGGTAAGGACGACCGCATCCGATACCAATCCACAGGCATTGCCAGCCCGGTCGATCCGAAGACGGTACAGCCAGCCGTTCATTGACGGCACCACATCGGTGATAGAAAGGTTTTGGGTGAGTGTGCCCACATACAGCGCGCTTTCGGAAAGGTCGGTGAAGGTACTGCCGTTGGTGCTTACCTGCCAACGGAAGGTTTCGCCATTGGAAGCGACACTGAATGACACCGATTGGTTTTCGCATCGTGTAACCGGAAGCGGTTGCACCGTAATGGCAATCGGGGCGGCGGTGGTATAGTCGCTATTGGGAGCCGTATACGCCGCACCGGCAACCGC
>DATGXZ010000364.1:0-4010 GCA_035298445.1 Flavobacterium sp. | reverse complement strand
CTGATTGGATAATGCCCACGTTTCCTGACGCAATCGCCTCAATGACCTGACGGGGTTCTAGCGACGATAACATCGTCCGGGCGATGCCTGCACCAATCCCTGATACCGAGATAAGCAAACGGAAAATCTCACGTTCCGACTTCTCCATAAAACCGAAAAGTGTATGCGCGTCCTCCTTCACCTGGAGGTGCGTATACAACTTGACGTTCTCGTGGGAAGGGAGCAGGGAAAATGTATGGAGCGAAATGTGAACCTCGTAGCCCACCCCACCGCAGTCAATTATGACCATAGTGGGCGATTTCTCTACCATCCGCCCCTGTAACTGTGCAATCATCAGGTGTTAAGTAAAGGCCAAATGTAACAAAAAACTTTGACTTGCATTTGGCATCAGCCTTCGGCCACCCGGCGGCGTTTTTCCTTCTCCTGCGCATCGACCACGGCTACTGCCGCCATGTTTACCATCTCTTCGACACTGGCGCCCAACTGGAAAATGTGCACCGGTCGGTCCATCCCCATAATAATAGGTCCGACCGAATCGACATGGTACAATTCCTTCAGCATCTTATAGTTGATGTTCGCCGACTCTAAGTTCGGGAAAATGAGGGTATTGACCTTCTTACCGGCCAGTTTTGAAAACGGGAACTTCTTGCCGAGCATTTCCGGGTTGAGGGCGAAGTCGGCCTGTATCTCACCGTCTACCACCATGTCAGGATAGTATTTATGGAGGTATTCGACTGCCTGGCGCACCTTAGCCGCACTTGGGTCGGTGGATGAACCGAAGTTCGAGAACGATACCATGGCGATTACGGGCTGCATACCGAACATCTTCACTGTTTTGGCGGTCATCAACGCGATTTTCGCGAGGTCATCGGCTGACGGATCCGGGTTGATAGCGGTATCCGACAGGAACATCGGCCCCCGATTGGTCATCATCATGTTCGTGGTAGCAAACAGTGAAATGCCAGGTGCCTTGTCGATCAACTGCATCATCGGCTTGATGACCGACGGGTAGTTGCGGGAATAACCCGTGACCAGCGCATCCGCATCGCCGAGGTTGACCATCATGGCTGCGAAATAATTGCGTTCGCGCATCCATTTTTGGGCGTCGAGTAAGGAAATGCCGCGGCGTTGGCGCGACTTCCAGTAAATGTCGGCGTATTTCAGGCGGGTGGCGTCTTCCTCTTTGGTTTTGGGATCGATGATCGGCACTTCAGAATCGAAACCGAGTTCCTCTTTCAGTTCCAGGATGGTTTCCCGGTTCCCCAACAAAATAGGCAAGCCAATCCCCTCTTCGTGGACGATTTGCGCTGCTTTGAGTACGTCGAGTTGGTCGGCTTCCGCGAACACGATGCGTTTCGGATCCATTTTGGCGCGGTTGGTCAGCAAACGCACCATTTTGTTGTCGGAGCCGAGTCGTTCTAACAAGTCCTCTTCATACCGCTCCCAATCGTGGATAGGGTGCGTGGCGACACCTGATTCCATCGCCGCTCTTGCCACGGCGGGCGCTACGGTAGAAATCAGGCGTGGATCGAAGGGTTTTGGGATGATATACTCGCGTCCGAAGATAAGTTTGGTTTCGCCGTAGGCAATGTTCACCTGCTCGGGAACCGATTCTTTTGCCAGGGCGGCCAGGGCTTTTACCGCCGCCATCTTCATTTCTTCGTTGATTTTGGTCGCGCGAACGTCAAGCGCGCCTCTGAAAATGTAGGGGAAGCCCAATACGTTGTTCACCTGGTTAGGATGGTCGCTGCGTCCGGTGGCCATGATGATGTCGTCGCGGGTGGCGATGGCCAGGTCGTAATCGATTTCCGGCACGGGGTTGGCCATGGCGAACACAATCGGATTGTCGGCCATTCCCAACAGCATTTCCGGGGTGAGGATGTTCCCGGCGGAAAGGCCGAGGAATACGTCGGCCCCTTTCAACGCTTCCGAGAGGGTGATACTGGCCTGGGTGGTCGCGTAGCGCCGTTGGAGGTCGGAGAGGTCGAGACGGTCGTTTGACAACAGGCCGTCTTTATCGAACATGATGATGTTCTCGAGTTTCACGCCCAGCAGCACATAGAGATTGGCGCAGGCGAGTGCGGCAGAACCGGCACCCGATACGACGATACGCACCTTCGAAATGTCTTTATCCGCCAATTCGAGGGCGTTCAACAGCGCGGCCGACGAGATGATCGCGGTTCCGTGCTGGTCGTCGTGCATGACCGGAATGTTGAGTTCTTCGATCAGGCGTTTCTCGATGACGAAGGATTCGGGTGCTTTGATATCTTCGAGGTTGATGCCTCCGAAGGTGGGCGCGATGTTTTTTACGGTTTGGATAAACTCTTCGATATCCTTGGTTCCTACTTCGATGTCAAAGACGTCGATATCGGCGAATATTTTGAACAAAAGTGCCTTTCCTTCCATCACCGGCTTCGACGCTTCGGGCCCGATGTCACCGAGTCCGAGTACGGCCGTACCGTTTGATATGACAGCTACGAGGTTGCCTTTTGAGGTGTATTTGTAGACATTGTTGACGTCTTTTGCGATTTCCAGGCACGGCTCGGCTACTCCCGGTGAATAGGCGAGCGACAGGTCACGCTGGGTGGCGTATTTTTTGGTCGGGACAACCTGTATTTTACCCGGCTTGGGTTTGGCATGGTAAAGAAGGGCTTCACGCCTCCTGTTCGAGTTCTTCATGGCAGTCAGTCAATTTTCAGGAAGCACAAAGGTAGGTGTTCGTCGCAAACCATGGGGGTAAAAACGACCCGAAATCGATTTTTTGGTTGTCAGTTGGCGGCCGGCAGCGGTGTTGTGTTGGTAATTGGCCACCACCCACTGCGACTGAAAACGGCGACTGATTATGGCGTTCCGGCGCCCACTGCCAACTGCATACTGAAAAGGCGCCGTCGCGTGTTCCGCTATAGCTTTGCTCGTACCTCGCAATCCCGATGGCTATCGGGAGCCGCTTCACCCGCTAACGCAGCGGTTCTTTTATCGACTTTACTAGATTAGAAAACGTCTACCACTTCTTGGGCAGGAAAGGATACAACGGGCACGGACTGCAAGTCCGCGCCATCGGGGTTTCGAAGAGAGTTCGAAAGTGCCATCAAATTTCACCAACACATCTGGTACATTAGCCCTGTCGTTACTCCTGCGAAATTAACCAAAAAGGCGTCCCTGCGCCATGTAATCCTGAAGAGTACATTGTCGCAACGTCTCGGATAACTCACTGGTAAGTTAACTTCAGTTTTAAGTCAAAATCATATTTATTTGGTAAAGCCATAATTAATCCATCCCCCTCAGATTTGAACATTAACTACCAAAATCCGGAGGATAAAGTCGACTCCCGAACTACTATAAGGAGAGAGCACAGCAATAAAAACCACTTAAAAATACGGAGCATTTTTCCGTAGGTATAAAGTATTTCTAACGTGCTATTTGTATAATTGTTCCGGTCCGCTACGTCTAACGATTCAAACCATTTTTTCTTTTTGAGATAGTACTTCTCAAACGCCACGTGAAAATAATGCATGGCAACGGCCAATAGAATGAAAATCACAGGCCAGATGAATTGTGAAGTGCTCATTTAATTTCTTCTTACATTATAACTACTATTAAACTTATAATCGTACTCGATTGGTGTAAAGAATGTTCTTGAATCAGTTACTCGACTTTGCATAGTGTTCATGAATAATTTATCGTAAATAAATAGCGTTGAATCCATTATATACTTATCTAAAAGTCCATACGAAGCTTTGTCAATGGCTTTACCTAAGCCCCATAAAGCCGCGTGCTTGCCAACACGTAGAGCTGCGGCACCATATCTTCCATCATAGACATCTATTAATGAATTCCCCAATACCCCTACCGTGTTAATTTCAAGTGCGAGTGGAATTATCCCGATGGCGCGGATTTGCAATCCGTGCCTGCTCTACTAATGCAAGTACTTACATAACTAACTCCAAAACCGTTACCTCAAACTCATTCGACAGCCCCGCGTAATTCCGTGCCGAACTAAAGTAATAATC
>DATGXZ010000363.1:0-2942 GCA_035298445.1 Flavobacterium sp. | reverse complement strand
CTCATACTCCTCTTTTACAAAGGCCATCAAGGCCTGGAAGTAGGGTTTAGAGAACTCATTTCCCACAACTTCGGTCCATGATTTGTGCAGCGGTGCGCCCATCCTTCTTTTTTGCCCAAAGATACGTCTGTGGCGAGGGCGACGCAATGGGCGTCCGGGGTTTTTGCGTAAATTTGTAAGCTACCATGCTATAGAGAAAGAATGCTCGGAATCACCGAAAAAACCCTACAAGACCTGCAATTCCCGACCGTTTTGGAAACCGTCGCGAACCATTGCAACACCGACCTCGGACGTGAAAAGGCGCTGGCCATTGCACCTATCGCGAATCGGGACGTACTGATGGCCGCGCTCCGCCAAACGTCGGAGTATGTGTCGTCGTTCCAAAACAACAACGCCCTTCCCAACCACGGCTTTGAATCGATCGACCACGAACTGAAGTTCCTGGCTATTGAAAACAGTTTCCTTGAAACGGGGAGCTTCCGAAAAATACTGGCGTTGTCGGAAACGACACTGCAGATGCTGCAATTCCTGAAAAAATTCAGCGATTACTACCCGGAACTATCGAAGCGGGGCGAACAGGTTGAATTCAATAAAGACATTTCAAAGTTCATCGAAGCCGTACTCGACAAATACGGAGAAGTGCGCGACGACGCCTCGCCCGTGCTGATCGACCTGCGCCGCCAGATGAACCAGGTACGCAGTAAAGTCAACCAGAGTTTCGCGGTAGCGCTAGCGCAGTACAACGGCCTCGGCTACCTCGATGAAATCAAAGAGAGTTTCGTGCAGAACCGGCGCGTTTTGGCCGTTTTATCTATGTACCGACGCAAAGTAAAGGGCTCGGTAATGGGCACTTCCAAAACCGGAAGCATCGCATTCATCGAGCCGGAAGCCACCCTGCGACTGTCACGTGAACTGGCCAACCTCGAGTTCGAAGAGCAGGAAGAAGTGACGCGCATTTTGAAGGTGTTGGCCAACCGCATCCGTCCGTTCGCGCCGCTGCTATCCGATTACCAGCAATTCCTGTCCGATATTGACGTCGTAGCGGCCAAAGCCAAGTATGCCCGTCGTATCAACGGTTTGCTTCCAGAGTTGAATAACGAGCGTCGCGTGTTCCTGCGGGAAGCCTTCCATCCCATCCTCTACCAAACCAACGCGGCCAAGAACCAACCTACCTATCCGCAAACTCTCGAACTCACCGACGACCGGCGGATCATCGTTATTTCCGGGCCGAATGCCGGCGGAAAGACGATCGCCTTAAAAACGGTGGGATTGCTGCAACTGATGCTGCAATCCGGGATGCTGATTCCCGTGCACGAACGGAGTTCCACCTTCCTTTTTGATCGCATCCTGACAGATATTGGCGATAATCAATCGATTGAAAATCATCTGAGTACCTACAGTTACCGCCTTAAAAACATGAACTACTTCCTCAAGAAGTGCAATGCCAATACGCTGTTCCTGATAGACGAGTTCGGAACGGGTTCCGATCCGGAATTGGGCGGCGCCTTGGCGGAGATTTTCCTTGAGGAGTTCTACCATCGTGGTGCTTTTGGTATCATTACGACCCACTACTCCAATCTGAAGATGCTGGCGAACGAACTTCCGAATGCCGTCAACGCCAACATGCTTTTCGATGAAAAGTCGTTAGAGCCAATGTTCAAGCTCGTGCTGGGCCAGGCGGGTAGTTCCTTCACGTTTGAAGTGGCGCAGAAAAACGGTATTCCGTTTGGACTTATCAACCGGGCGAAAAAGAAGATTGAAACCGGTAAGGTTCGTTTTGACAAGACCATTGCTACGCTCCAGAAGGAACGTTCCAAACTCGAAAAAACCTCGCAAACACTCAAAGAAGAAGAGATAAAAGCACGCGAGGAAAGTCGCCGTATGCAAGATATCAATGAGCGTATCAAGCAGAAACTCGAGAACTACCAGGAGCTTTACGATGCCAACCAAAAGCGCATTTACCTCGGACAGAAGATCGACGAGATCACCGACCGTTATACCGACAACAAAAACCGCAAGGAAGCGATTGGTGAATTCCTGAAATTGCTGGAAATCGAGAGTTCGAAGCGGAAGAAAGTGGCGCCGAAGGAGAAGAAAGAGAAAGAAGCCGTACAAAAGCAACTCATAAAAGAAGTCGAGGTCAAAGTCGAAGAAATCCGCAAGGAAAAGAAAGAGAAGAAACAGAAAGCACAACCGGCCGCGAAACCCAAACCTGTCTTGAAAGTCGGCGACCGCGTGCGTATGCAGGACGGGCGTTCCATCGGCACCATCGACAAAATCGAGAAGAATAAAGCGGTGGTCAACTATGGTATCTTTACCTCGACCGTGAGTCTTGATACCCTGGAATTCGTCGGATAACAGCCGTAACACACCACCCCTATGGAACTGCCCCAAAATAAAAAAATCGTACTTTTTGACGGTGTCTGCAACCTCTGCGACAGCACGGTACAGTTCCTGATTCGACACGACAAAAAAGACATCTTCCGATTTGCCTCGCTGCAATCAGAAGTCGGTAAGGCTATACTATCCCGCATTGGTATCGATCCGACACGTGTAGACAGTATCGTGTTGTACGAGCCGGGAAAAGCGTTTTACTTGCGTTCGTCGGCCGCATTGGAGATTGCGCGAAGTCTGGGTGGATTCTACAAACTGGCAGCCAGTATTTCTAAAATCATTCCAGCTGGCATCCGTGATACTATCTATGATTGGGTAGCGCGAAACCGGTATCGGTGGTACGGTAAGAAAGAGGCCTGCTTGGTCCCTACTCCGGAAACAACTTCCAAATTCCTGAAATAAAAAAAGGCCCCCGATTGGGAGCCTTTCTTATTATATCGAATAACCGAAATTATTTCTTCACGATTTTCTTTGTAACAGCACCACGGTCTGTTTCGATGTTCATGATGTAGGTACCAGTTGCAAGATCCGATACATTCATATCAACA
>DATGXZ010000362.1:0-2521 GCA_035298445.1 Flavobacterium sp. | reverse complement strand
GGTACGCCTATCAGCCGGACGCACGAACATGAGCCGGGAAGGTCAGGCGATGTGCTTCTTTGCCGGTGCGAACTCGATTTTTGCAGGTGACAAACTGCTCACTACGCCGAATCCGGACGTGAACGAAGACATGAAGATGTTCGAAATGCTGGGATTGAAGCCACAGCGTCCGTTTGCCAAGATGGCCCAGCCGCAAACCGTGGAAGCGGAAGACTCGCAATTCACGGCCTTCGGGGAAAAACCACGCTGGTCAAGGCCCGGACATACAATCGAACGCAACCTCGAAGCATCTAAAAAATCAAAGACGCCAACGGAATAACGGTTTGTTAAAGTGTTTCCGTTACGTTAATCGTTTCTTAACTTTGCCCCTGTCCTACAGGGGCATTTTTGTGCTTTAAAAAACCGACTATGGCGTTGAACCTCACCGAGATTGAAAGGGTGAAGACCCTTTCGCGGAAGGACTTTCTTGACCGCTACGTGAAACCGCAGAAACCGGTCGTCATTGAACAGTTGACTGCTGACTGGCCCGCTTACACAAAATGGCACTTAGAGTATATTCGCGACATAGCGGGTGATCGTACCGTGCCGTTATACGACGATCGTCCTGTATCCTACAAAGAAGGATTCAACGAAGCACACGCCACGATGAAAATGTCGGAATACATCGACCTGTTGCAGTCGAAGCCGACGAATTACCGCATTTTTCTGTACAACCTGATGAAAGAAGTGCCGATGTTGAAAGACGACTTCCGTTGGCCCAACATCGGATTACGGCTCGTGCGGCAATTACCGATGCTTTTTTTCGGTGGGGAAAACTCACGGGTATTCATGCACTTCGACATCGATTATTCCAACATTCTCCACTTCCACTTCCATGGAAAAAAGCGCTGTGTGTTGTTCGCTCCTGACCAGACGAAATACCTATATAAAGTACCGCATGCCCTGATTTCACGAGAAGATATCGACTTCGACTCTCCCGACTTCAACAAATGGCCGGCATTAGCCAAAGCACAGGGTTACGTATGTGAACTCAATCACGGCGAAATGCTTTATATGCCCGAAGGATACTGGCACTATATGAAATACCTGACGCCGGGCTTTTCGATGAGTTTACGCGCTTTTCCCCGACACATCGGCAACCTTTCGAAAGCGCTTTACAATGTGACCATCATGCGCTATTTCGACAACCTTATGCGACGGTGGAAGGGCCAGGCGTGGATAGACTACAAAAACGAAGAGGCCGTGCGCCGAACCAATGCCGTAGCGTAGTCTCTTCCTATTTCATTTTTAACGTCTGCTACTTGCAGTTCCCAATCACTGCCTTACCTTACACGTAACGGCGACAATTACCATCCGATTAGTTCGGCGCGATGACGAGTTTCTTCTTAACGATCGTGCCATCCGCGCAAACGACCGTCACGACCAACGCCTGCTCCGAAGCCCAGATGAGTTTTGACTGGAACCGGGTAGCATTTACGGCGGTCGAATCCAAAATAATCCGGCCAAGCAAATCAATTACTTTCACGGAAGCGATGGAAACCCCGGGGCTATTAACGACAATGGTCTTTTTATCCGAGTAAATCGAAACGGTCGGCGCGTCCGTTACAGGCACCTCCAGGCTCGAATTCGTATACCGGATCCGGAAGCGTTGATGGAACGTGCCCGCACCGGTCGTAAAGGTATACGGCGCCGATTTCAGGTCGTGAATGACGTTCAACTCCAAATCTTCCAGATAAATACCCTGATCGCCGGCCAGCACGCCCTGTGCTTCATCGACTGAAATCTGGTAACTTCCCTCTGTCGTGATTCGGACGCCGAGGGGCACTATATCGGATGTCTCAAAAGGAAGGCCACGCCCCTGGATGACGAGCTTCTTATCGTCAAGCAACGAATAGATGTCAATGACATTATCGGTGAAGCTGCTGCCATCAAATTTGGTTTCATAGCCATTGGTAGCCTCGTTTACATAGCCTACAAGCGTTTGGCGGAAGGCACCACTTTGATTGGTAAGGTTCAGCCACAAACGTCCTTCTCCTCCATTCGGACCCGAACGGAAAAACTGTCCGTTATCGGTCGTGGTGCGAAGGCGCATACTGTTGTTGAACGTAACACCCATATCCGATTTGAGCAGGGCGAAGAACCCCTGTCCCGCTCCGATACTGCCGCTTGGCCGAAGATCATTCGTTCCGGATGTATCCGTTGTTGCCACACCCCCGGTTCCGTTCCAACTGGCATAATCGGAAGTCGAATACTCGCCATCCACCATTGGCGTTATGGCAGTCCAGAAATAAAGCGTCCCTTCAAGACTTGAACTGTTTTGGCTGACCAATTGGGCCGCACTAATGGCGCAGGGATACGGGTTACCAAGTAATACCGTATTACCTGTTGCCTCGGCCGTCATTCCATCGTCATAACTGTCGGCCGCAACTGTAATGACACCATTGTTCGGCACACCGGTGAAGTCGAAATTCACCACCCCTGCACCCGATTCAGATAGGCGGGTAATGAATCCCCTACCAGG
>DATGXZ010000361.1:0-3355 GCA_035298445.1 Flavobacterium sp. | reverse complement strand
GTGTAGAACTCGGTATACTTCATCTGGTTGTTCCGAAACGCCGAAAAGAAGGAATACACCCCGGTTTTTGACAGTTCGGAATTATACCGGTTCGGCGACCATTCGGCGTCGGTGTTACGCAACCAGACGGTGCATAGAAAGACGACTAAACCGTAGCCCAACGCAAGGGCCATACTTCGATTCCAACGCGTTTTCGATCGAAACGTAATGGTGAAGGCTGCGTTGCGCCAGAACAGGAAAAGGAAAAGTGCGGTGAAGGCTACCACTGCCCCGATGAGCAGCGGCAACGGATACGATTCCTGGATATTGGCAACGACTTCGTGGGTGTAGATCAGGTAATCGACCGCAATGAAGTTGAACCGACTCCGGAACTCCTCCCAGAACGTAAACTCCGCAAAGAAGGCAAATACAAGAATGAACAACGCCAGGCTGGTAAAAAACCAGACCATGATCCGGTCAATAAGACTGCCGACCCATCGATTCGGGAAAAAGCAGAAGTACAATGTTGGCAGCAGTCCGGCGTAAAAAGCCGTTGCAGCATCAAATAGCAGTCCGGTGCCCAAGGTACGCAACACATCAGGTAGCGCCCACGAAACATCGGCTGACTGCCAAATAAGGAGTGCGACACGAACCGCAAAAGAGGTCAGGATAAACCACGTGAGAAAATGAGCCAGGACGGCATATCGACCGGCCCTGCGAAGGAATTGGAACATGAAGGTTTGGTTGGTTATGGTTGACGTAAAACTACGTAATTTCCTAAAAATAAGACCTTCGTATAGGCAGCAAAAAAAAAACGCAACCCATTGAGGATTGCGTTAGAAGTGCCCAAGACTGGACTCGAACCAGCACACCCGAAGGCGCTGCGACCTGAACACAGTGCGTCTACCAATTTCGCCACTTGGGCATTCAGGACGACAAAAGTAGTATTTTTTTACGAATGCCAAAACGGTTTCCAGGGTTTTTTAGTATAAAAAATGTCGAGACTGAGACTGAGACTGCGACTACTATCATACTTTCCCACTTCCCGAACTTTTTCTACCTTCGCCCCCATGGCAAAACACATCATCGTCATCATCGGCGGACCTGGTAGCGGAAAAACGACCCTGATCGATGCCCTTGCGGCAAAGGGCTTCCGGTGCTATCCTGAAATTTCAAGGGAAGTGACCCTGGAAGCGCGTAAGAATGGCATCGAGCAACTGTTCCTTGAAAATCCTTTGTTGTTCAGCGAACTGTTGCTGGAAGGACGCCGCAAACAATTCCTTGATGCCCAGGAAGACGAGGCCGACGTGGTCTTCATTGACCGCGGCCTACCCGACGTGTTGGCGTATATGCATTACATCGGCGATTCTTATCCGCCCCATTTTGACGAAACCTGTCGTGTGCATACCTACACCCACATTTTCATGCTGCCACCCTGGGAGGCCATCTATGTGTCGGACGATGCGCGCTACGAAAGTTACGAACAGGCCGTTAAGATACACGAGCACCTGATCGAAACCTACGGGAAATACGGTTATGAGATGTTTGAGGTGCCGCGCGATACGGTTGAGAACCGCGTGAACTTCATACTGGAAAAACTGCGGTAACCCTACTTTTTCCGTGCATACTTATTGTCTTTCCACGGATTGGTGCCGGCCTCACTCTGCGCAATGAGTTGTTCAAGCCGTTTTTGCTGCGTCGCTTCCTGTTTGGCACTCATCACCCAATGTATAGAGGTCCGGCGATAAGACGGTGCCAGCTTTTCGAAGTAGGCCCATGCATCGGGATGCTTCCGGAAGACAGCTTCAAATGGAGCCGGGAAAGCGGCTTTTTCCTTTTCATACGAATACACGCCTTTTTTATCGGCCTTTGCTGAATGGAACGCGGCGAGTCCGGCGGGAGTCATTTTCCCTGCTTCCGTAAGAACGGCTACTTTCTTTATGTTGACATTGCTCCAACTGCTGCCGGATTTCCGGGGTGTAAACCGAATTTGGTAACGATCAGCGTCGACGGTCTGCCGCACACCGTCGATCCATCCGAAACAAAGCGCTTCGTCAACCGACTCTGACCAGGTCATACACGCTTTCCCCGTACCTATTTTGTAATACCCGACAAGTAGCTCGGTAGCCGTGTGATGGTGTTCGGCGAGCCATTCACGGAATTGACTGGGTGAAGAAAAGAATACCGCGTCCATGACTTTTTCGTAAAGATACGCCGTCTAAAAAAAACAGACGTTACACGATGGCACTGCTACCTATTGGCAGCGCTCATCACCATTTGCGTACTAATCGATCAAGTTCGCAGCGAAAAGGTCTTCCCTTGTGTACTGTCGAACCGCCGAAAGGCACTTAATGCTGGAAAGAAGACGCCAGTGTCGCGTGTGTCTCTGGGTGGGCGACCATCGACAACAACAGCAGGGCAAAGGCACCAAACGCAAGGATAATGGCCAACCACAGAACACCTTTGTGCTTCCGGATGTAGTGTTCAAGAACTTCTTCCTTAACGCGGATATCGGGCTTCAGATGGGTTTTCATAGCGAGGGGCGTTGTTTGTATCACTATAACGTTATAGAACAGGTAAAATTGTGTTTACCCTACCTTAACCTTATAGTTTTATGAAGCAGAGGTAATTAACCCCGCTCCAGCCCACCTCTTCGACACGCCAGGCCCCGCCAACGCTGACGTGGTGACGGTACCGCACTTCCAAACCGATTGATTTTCCTATTTTTACCTCATGACGCCCCTTGACGCTTTACGCACCTACTGGAAACACGAAACCTTTCGGCCTTTGCAGGAAACGATCATCGAATCGGTGCTGGCAGGTCGCGATACCGTGGCGTTGTTGCCGACCGGTGGCGGTAAGTCAGTCTGTTTCCAGGTTCCGACCCTTGTCAAAGGCTGCGTATGCCTGGTCGTATCCCCCCTGATCGCACTGATGAAAGACCAGGTAGCACAACTCGGTGCGCGTGGGATCAAGGCATTGGCACTTACCGGATCGCTGTCGACAGACGACATCAGCGACCTGCTCGACAACGTGAAATTTGGTGGCTATCGCTTTCTATACCTTTCACCTGAACGTTTGCAAATCGATTGGATCGTGACACGGCTGACCGAGTTGCCCATCACCCTTATCGCCGTTGACGAAGCGCACTGCGTGTCGCAATGGGGACACGACTTCCGTCCGGCGTATCTGAAGGTGGGTGACTTACGAAAACAGTTTCCTGGCATTCCGCTGATTGCCCTAACAGCTACGGCCACCCCGCGCGTGCGGACCGACATCATGCAACTCTTGTCGCTAGAGGAGCCATCGGTTTTCGAAGGTTCCTACGAACGCCCCAACATCGGCTATCATGTCGTCGCCACAGAAGATAAAATAG
>DATGXZ010000360.1:0-5152 GCA_035298445.1 Flavobacterium sp. | reverse complement strand
AGGCAGTATGTTTTCATATTCAACTACCCGCAGGGCGCCGTCGGGCTGTCCGCTATAGCCCTTTCTCCCGCCCCGCATTTTGCCATCCGCGCCATGGGCTTCCTGCGGTCGCCCCCGCCGCGGGGCAAAATGTCGGGCGGTTCGTCAGGGGCTGCCGCTTCCATCCCTCACGCGGGAGAATGAACGAGTAACAGGGAACGATGAACAATGAATTAGGGGGAAGAAGAAAGAAGAAAGAAGAAAGAAGAAAGAGGAAAGAGGGGAGAAGGGTATACGACGGTTTATTAATAGCCTCCCCTAAGAAGGAGTATCCAATAACCCAAAACCCAAAACTCCAACCCAAAACGCAAACCCAAAACCCAAAACCCAAAACCCCAACCCCACTTTTAACATTATAGGTGGTTTTCCCGTAAAATGCTGTCGTCGGGAAACCGTATCTTGCCTTCAGGGAAGGGGCGGATGCGTCCCTTACGGAAAATCCGGAAAAGCGCATTACGGGAAAACCGCATCATTTGTTAAAGTTTTTGGACGGGAGTACATCGTAGTAGAGGACAGGGACCTTCTCCTGACTTTAAAGTGTTCTTTGATTAGGACTTCGTGTAATCAAGCGCAATCCTCGGCCGTTGACACATCGCGAATAAACGGTAGGCAAAGACAAGTTAAAGGGGCTTCGTTCGATAATAGTTTACCATCAAATCCACGAACTTACTGTAGCCCTCCATGCCGTCGTCCTGGCTGTTGGCTTTCAGGAAGGTGTCGTAGAACGCCTCGAAACCGTCGTTGAGGAAGGTTTGGTGCCCATCCCAGAAGTCGCGCGATTCTTTATAGTTCGCCCGGATACCCGCGTTGATTTTAGCCAGATACGGCGCTGAACTGCCTTCCTCCCGTTTTTCAAGCGACGAAAGGCAATACCGCAGGGCATACGCATAGCCGCTGTACCGGAAGTACGGATCTGACGATGAGACATTCGCCAGAAAACCGATGAAATTGGCTTCACTTTCGGACGCATAGCCCATCTGGTGCGCCATCTCATGGCAGGTCGTCATCGGGAAGCTATACATGGGCACTAAACGGTTGACCTGTGCCTCACCGGTAAACGGATTGAGGTAACCGGCGAACCCCATGTAGGTCAGGGGCAAACTGATGAGCGACGTCTTGGTACTTTGGTTTTTAAACGAAAAATAGGGATGTGAGACCGAGAGTGTTTCGTAGGCCGCCGTCGCTCTGTCAAAAATGGTATCCTGTGAATAAGGCACCGATACTTTTATGTTTTTATCGCCCGTAACGGCAAGATGTGCCTGGTTCGCACGTTCGATTAACCGTTCGGTGAACGCCGCCAGATCGGCGTCGGAATACTCGGTCGCAAACCCCATTTTCTCATGCAATCGCAATCGGTAGTAATTGAGCCCCCAATTTATATGAAACAGTAAGTACGCTACGGATACCATGTTCACGATGGTAAGGGCGTGCGTTTTCCAGGCGTTTTTCCATGTTTTGCGAATCCGCCACAGCCACCTGATTAGAAGCAGTGTCACAATTCCATATAGAACGTCACCTACCGAAAACGGCACCCAACCCAACAACACACGCCAGAATGAACTGAGCCAGGGGTAGAGGCCGAGGCTATAAATTGATTCTACCGCCTCCGGAAAAAGAGAAAGCACTTTAACCGCTACTACCTGCAGCACCAGGAACAACGACAACCAATATTTTTTGTGCGGCATGGTGTAAAGGTAGTATTTTTGTGGAGGAAGGAGCAAGGAGCAAGGAGCGAGAAGACAGAGGAAAGAAGTTGAAAAGGAGCAAAGTGCAATCCTGAACCCTGAACCTGAACCCTGAACCATCAACCCTAAACCCTAAACTCCCAACTCAACACTCAAAACTCAACCCTCTATATGAGCGACATCCGCAACCTTGAACCCAAAGCCCTCTGGAATAAATTTGCCGACCTGAACGCCGTGCCGCGTCCTTCGAAGAAAGAAGACCGTGTCATCGCGTTTATGAAAGCATTTGGCGAAAAACTGGGTCTCGAAACCTTTGAAGACGACGTCCGCAACGTCATCATCCGCAAGCCGGCCACGCCCGGAATGGAAAACCGCAAAACCATCGTCATGCAATCGCACCTCGACATGGTGCACCAAAAAAACAACGATACGGTATTCGATTTCGATACCCAGGGCATTGACATGTATGTCGACGGTGATTGGGTGCGGGCACGCGGCACCACGTTGGGCGCTGATAACGGACTCGGGGTAGCAACCATCATGGCAATACTTGAAAGCACCGACATTCCGCATCCGGCTATTGAAGCACTGTTTACGATCGATGAGGAAACCGGTATGACGGGCGCACTCGGACTCAAAGGCGGTATTCTCACCGGTGATATCCTGTTGAACCTTGATACAGAGGAAGATGATGAAATCGACATCGGTTGTGCCGGTGGTGTCGACGTGACGGCCGTGCGGGAGTATGAAGAGGAGGACACCCCGGAACATTCTGTAGGTTATACGATTACCGTCAAAGGTCTTAACGGCGGACACTCTGGGATGGACATCCATAAAGGACTCGGCAACGCCAACAAAATCATGAACCGCCTACTGTTCGACGGATTTGAGAATTTCGGTCTTCAGGTAGCCGAAATCAACGGCGGCAGCCTGCGCAATGCGATCCCACGGGAGAGCGTGGCCAAGGTAATCATCGCATCGATGTATGATGAGGCGTATGTGTTTGATATGCAGGAAACCATCAACGATATAAAGGCGGAATACAAAACGACGGAACCGAATCTTGATATTCGTATCGAGAAGTCGGAGTTACCGGCCAAAGTCATGGATCTCGGTGTGCAGGAAGGCCTGCTTCGTGCGATCTACGCGGCGCATAACGGCGTTTATCGCATGAGCGCTGACATGCCGGATTTGGTAGAAACGTCAAATAACATCGCCCGTGTGGTGGTCGGAAACGGACAGATTTCAGTGCAATGCCTGACGCGTTCGTCGGTCGAAAGTTCGAAGTTCGACCTCGCCAATGCCCTGCGCTCGGCTTTTGAACTGATGGGATGCGAGGTAACTTTTTCGGGCTCCTACCCGGGTTGGACACCGAATGTGCAATCGGAAATACTCGACATTGTCACGTCGATCTACGAAAAGCAAAACGGCAGCAAACCACATGTGGTGGCGTGCCACGCCGGACTCGAATGCGGCATTCTCGGGACCCATTACCCGGGTATGGACATGATTTCCTTCGGTCCGACGATTCGTGGTGCGCACAGTCCGGATGAGCGGGCCAGCATTTCGTCTGCCCAGAAATACTGGAAATTGGTGCTTGAGATACTGGCGAACATCCCTGTAAAAGCGTAGGGGAAGCCCTGAAAGCAAAAAACCTCCGGCGAACTCCCGGAGGTTTTTTTGTGAAGTATGCAGCCCGGATGGGAAGCGGCACAACGAAGGCCAGACGGTTGTGACGGCCGGGAGAGCGCGGCGACCAACGGAAGCTGCGAAAGCCCGTTGCCGGAACACCGGGCGGCCGAGGCGTAAGCGGACAGCCGGAAAGCTGCCCTATTACTTGACCTTTTTCATACGAAACACCTCCGAAGTGGGTTTTCCGTCTTTTTGCCCCGATATGGTGGCCACGAGGCTATCGCCCTCGCGGCGTTCGTATGTAATGCGGGTAGGATAGTCGTGGGCCGGATTTTCGAAGACCATTGTCGTTTCAGTGCCGGATGTACGCTTGAAACTGACGGGTTTCTCGCCGTTCTTCCCGGCGACGGAGACAACGTAGTAGAGCTGTCCGTCGGCTTTTTGCACGAGGTCGACGTTTTCAGCGAAGACGGTATCGTTTTCGACTACGAAATAGGACGCACCCTGATAGAGTGAGTCGTTTTTGCGCTGCCAGATTTCAGAAAGTACGCCTTCTTTTGAGCGGTTTTCCCATCGTCCTTCGAGCCACGATGCCGCATTCAGGAACGACGACGCTTTTTGGGAAGGCTTTTCGGTGGGTGGTGCGGCAGCTTCTTTTTTGCCACAGGCAGACAGCAATGTTGCGAGGGCGCAGAAAGTAAGAAATGGTCTCATCGTGTTTTTTGGCGAAGATCGGAAAAGCGGGTCAGTAAAAAAAAGCACCGCCAGTCGTTGTGCACTACTATCTTACTCGTTTTTGTTTTTGTAATTGTCGATATCGCGTTCGATGTCGTCAACGCTTTTCTCGATGCGGCTGCGGAACGATTTCCATTTGGCTTCTCCTTCGGCCTTATAACTATCGATTTGCTCGGAGAGGCGCTCGTTACGGGCTTCGAGGGTATCGATCTGCGTTTGTAGCTTTTTGCGGCTTTCCGCGTTTTCGCTTGCAAGTTTGACTTTGAACTCCGCGATGCGACGCTCGTTGTCTGCGATGATTTTCTTCGTTCCCGCTTTTAGTTTCGCGTAGTCAGACGTGTCGCTCGCCTGCGTGGCATCGTATTCAGATTGGGCCTCGGCCTGTTCCTGTTGGGCGTCTTTCAGGTCATCTTTGGCTTCTTCGGCCTGTTCATTAGGTGACTTGCAGCCAAAGGCCAGTGCGATGAGGGTCGAATAGAGATATAGATTCTTTTTCATGAGGAAGGATTTTGGTGTAAGATCAGGAGGAAGCGCCTTCGACAATCCACCATTGGTTGCCATAAGGGTCTTCAAAGCCGGCGGTATAACCATACTCCTGTGTCATGGGTGACACGAGGGAAATGCCGCCGTGTTGTAGGCCTTTTTCGTATACTTTGTCAACGTTTTCAACATAGAGAAACATGCCCGCAGGCTTTGCGCTAAAGTTCTCATTGGCTTGCGAAAACATGATAACCGCATCGTGGAGGCGGAGCTCACCGTGCCGGATGGTGCCATTGTCAAGTCGTGACAGGTATTGCTCTTTGGCGCCGAACACTTCCACCGCCATCGTCAGGAACGCCTCCGCGTCGTTTACGATGAGGTAGGGCATAACAGGAAGGTAGTGCGAAGGAATCTTCATAGCGTGTTTTTGTTTTCTAAGATACACCGTCACGCCGAGAGACGGACGCAGGTTATCAATACTTTAACGACTTAGAAGAGTCGGTATCCGAGAAGAAACCGGAAGCCGCCGTACTCAACCTTCCAATCTTCTGAAATCCTCGAGATTTTGTGAGGTGTTTCAT
>DATGXZ010000359.1:0-3858 GCA_035298445.1 Flavobacterium sp. | reverse complement strand
AGACTGAACGCTGCCTTTGAAATTCCGTTGGCCTCGGGGCGGTGGAAGAAGCGTTTCACGATGCTGTTGTCGTGGTGGAACCGCACCGTGCCGTCGCGATTGTCTTTTCCGTAATAGAAGTTGGCGGCCAACTGCAACGAGCTGTCGGGGCGGTAGTAATTGGAGTTCCCGAACCCGATCTGTCGCGTCCAACTGTTATACGACTGCCAGCCGTTGAGCAACCAGAGTTCGGTCTTGAAATGCTTGGTGGGATAGGCCTGCAAGCGCGCGCCCGAGAAGTAAAAGGGCGTAAAATCACACACCATCGACCGCTGGTAGCACCAGTTTTCCTGGGTCACATAGCTCTCGAGTCCGATATAGCTCATGAAAATCCCCATCTCGGCATTGAGGCCGTACCAGGTGTCGAAATGGTAACCCGCGGCGGCTTCCCGCACATTCCGCAGGTTCGAAATCGACGTATTGCGGCCGTGCGCTACCGTGGCATCGGCATCCTGTATGATCGAGGCCATCTGCCCGTATTGCAGCCACAAACGCCCGATGATGTTCTTATAGCCGGTCTCGATCCCGATGGTCGCGAAGTTCAGCGTAAACTCGTTGCTGCGCCCAATGGTCGACGAGATGGTGTGGGTGTTGTCGATCGGGTTATTCAGGTCGTAATTGAAATAGCCATCGGCCATGACCACACCGGTCAACAAAACCTCGCCTTTGGGGTCTTTCAGCACCAATAGCGGTTCTTTCTGGCGGTTCTGGCCGTTGATCCAGGTGAGGTCGCAATCGGAAAAAGGCGTTCGGTCTTCGGTTTCCTGTGCGTGGCTCCACGCGGCGCATCCGGCGAGGACGGCAGTTATAATAATTCGTTTCATGATTCAAAAGGTTTGGTGATACGTTGTAAAGGTGTTTCGGTAATGGGTTGGTAGACGAACGGCATCCGCTCGACGACCACATCACTGCGGTCGAGTCCGAAGGCTTTGGCTTCCGACACCGACATCTTTTTCAGGATGTAATAGCCGTTCATCAGCAGTCGGTCGCTCAGGCTGAGGTCGTTGGCATGCGACAGGTATTTTTCGATGATGACAAAGCGGTAATCGGGCTCGTTGCAATAGGGCGTCGAACCGTTGGCCCGCAGGTGCAGGTCGAATTCCTTCCGCAACGCCATGTCGCGCATCACCTGCCGGAAATACAGTTCTACCCGCGGCTGTATGCGGAAGCCGACGTTGATAACGATCTTGACGACCGTGTGGCCCGTGACCGGCACAATTTCATAATCGAGTGCATAGGGTTCGTTCACGCGGTTGATGTGGAGGAACCAATACATATCGGCCCGCTTGGGTCGCTTCGACAAAATCGACCGGATGATCTTTTCCTCGATTTCATAATTGCGGTCGGCTTTCGAGAGGTAGACGAGGTGCGTCGCGTATTTGGGCACCGATTCGTCCCGGGACAAGCGTTCGAGCATCGGGGCCTGTTCGCGCAGGTTCACAAACCGCAGGAAACGGTTGTTGGTCTTCCGGGCGAAGTACCAGACATACATGACGAGAAAGATGAACAGCTCGAAGAAAAGGAACATCCACCGTTCTTTGATCTTGACGACATTGGCGGCGAAGAAGGCGAGTTCAATGACGACGAACACCGACAGTATCCCGACGATCGCCAACGTGTTCATTTTCCGGATATACAACAGGTAGTACCCGAGCAAAAACGTGGTCATGAGCATGGCGACCGTAATCGAGAAACCATAGGCGGCTTCCATGTGGGCCGATGTCTTGAAGTACAACACCATGAGGATACACCCGATCCAGAGGATGACGTTGATGGAAGGGATGTAGATCTGTCCTTTGAAATCCGTCGGGTTGCGAACGGTCACCCTTGGCCAGAAATTCAGGGAAATGGCTTCGTTGATGAGGGTATACGAACCGCTGATCAGCGCCTGGGACGCAATCACGGCAGCGGCAGTGGCGAGGACAATGCCGGGCAGTAACAGCCACTCGGGCATGATCGCAAAGAACGGGTTGCGACCGTCGAGTTGCGGTCCGGCGCCTTCCATCAACCAGGCGGCCTGGCCCAGGTAGTTGACGACGAGGGCAATTTTGACGAAGATCCAACTGATGCGGATGTTCTGACGTCCGCAGTGCCCCAAATCCGAATACAGGGCTTCGGCACCGGTCGTACAGAGGAATACCGCACCCAGCAACCAGAAGCCACTCGGATAGGTGGTGAGTAATTCATACGCATAAACCGGGTTCAAAGCCGTCAGGATTTGCGGGTGCGTGACGACCTGCACGATGCCCAATGCCAACAACATGCCGAACCACAGCGCCATGATGGGTCCGAAGAACGTCCCGACTTTCTGGGTGCCGTAGCGCTGGAAGAAGAACAATCCGGTCAGGATCGCCAATACGATGGGTATCGTGGGAAGATCGGCTACGATGATATCGAGTCCTTCTACCGCCGACGCCACCGAAATGGGCGGTGTGATAATCCCATCGGCTAGCAAGGTCGTGGCACCGAGGATGGTGGGGATCACCAGACGGCCTTTCCCGAACCGGCGGACGAGGGCATAGAGGGAAAAGACGCCACCTTCCCCGTGGTTGTCGGCCGACAGGGTAAGGAGGATGTACTTAAACGTCGTCTGGAACGTCAGCGTCCAGAAGACACAGGAGATACTGCCATACACCAGCAACTGGCTGATGGGCCGGTCGCCGACGATGGCTTTCATGACATAAAGCGGACTGGTGCCGATATCGCCATAGATAATACCCAGGGCGACGATGAGTCCGGCTGCCGATAATTTGTGCGTTGTTTTCATGTTTGGAATGGATATAAGAAGTCTGTACCGCCCGGTTGTACCCGGCAGTGGAAAGGAAAATGCAATAAAAAAGAAGGGTTATCCGGACTGGAATCGATACCCGATCCCCGACTCGGTCAGCAGGTACCGCGGTCGGTTCGGATCGTCTTCGAGTTTCTTCCGCAACTGGCCGATAAACACGCGGAGGTACTGGGTTTCGTCGACATAGGTCGGACCCCACACGGCCCGCAGCAGGAACTGGTGGGTCAACACACGTCCTTCGTTGCCGGCGAGCAGCGCCAGCAAGGCGTACTCGGTTGTGGTCAGTTTGACGAGTTCACCCGAACGGATGACGGTGCGGGCGGCAAAATCGAGGGTTACGGCACCAAACGTCATCACCGGATTTGCCTTGGTCGTATCGGCATCACGCACAGCGGAACGGATGCGGGCCAAGAGTTCAAGCTGTCGGAACGGTTTGGTGAGGTAGTCATTCGCCCCATGGTCGAGTGCTTTCACGATTTCCGTTTCGGCATCTTTGGCCGACAGGATGATGATGGGCCGGAAGTACCATTCGCGCAGGCGGGCCAATACCTCTTGTCCGTCCATATCCGGCAGTCCGAGATCAAGGAGAATCAGGTCGGGCGGACGGTTCGCAGCCAGGGCGATCCCGTCGGAACCGGTGGCGGCAGTGGTCACTTTGTACCCGGCCGGTTCCAGCGTCAACTCCAGCAGGCGGCGGATCGCCTGTTCATCGTCTATGACCAATATCGAACGCTCAGACATCGCCTATGGTTTTAGTATGAAGGACGGGCGCCGGGAACGACAGGGTAAATTCGGCCCCGCCTTCCTCGCGATTTCGAAGTGCAATCGTGCCTTGTTGCGCTTCTACAAATCCCTTGACGATGGAAAGTCCGAGGCCGACACCGCCGGTTTGCGTGCCGATGCGGTAAAACTTCCGGAAGACGTGGGCGATTTCATTTTCGGGAAAGCCGTGTCCGTCATCCGACACACGCACCACGCAAGTGATGGATTCTTCCGTCTCCGATTCATCGAAATGTACGGTAGGACGGTAT
>DATGXZ010000358.1:0-4289 GCA_035298445.1 Flavobacterium sp. | reverse complement strand
CGCGTTTGAGCACCACGCGTCCTTCTTTGTCTTTGAACTCTACCGTTGATCCGTTCTGCTCGGTTGGGTTAAGGCCAGAGTTCTCGTCATAGGTAATGGTTTTGTAGAGTTGGCCCTCTGCATAGAAACCATCGTCCGTCAGCGTGGGTTCATAAAACTCTTTGGCACCTGACCACACCGAGTTTGCAGAGAGTCTTTTCACCTCCGAGTTGGCATTGGTCTGGTAGTCAAACTTGATTTCGTGTCCGCCGCCCATTGCCCAGGCGGTGCCGGGTGCGGCTTGTTTGAGGACGCGGTTCAGACGAGAGGCTTCAAACTGTATTTCGCTGAAGGGGCGCTCTTCGCTATAGTTCATCCCATAGAAGGTGATGGCATCAGCTTTGACGATTTCGGGGTCGATGAACGGCTGGTCGGTGCGGTCGGATGGGAAGGGTAGCCACTCCTTATCCTGACGCCCATAGGCATCGTAACTGATGGGCGTAATAAGATCGTATCCGTCGCCCGACATGCGGCCTGCGATCTGTTCGATTGGGCGCCCGAGTCCGTCGAGGTAGGTGACGTTGATCTGCGCTTCTTCGGCGGCGGGGTTGGCGATAGCAGTGGTCGTCGCGACTTTGTAGGTTTTGGTTTTCACCCAGTTCGGGAATCCGTAGTGGTATTCATTTTCGGAAAGGATGTTGCCATCGTGGTCCTGCACTTGTGACAGTCGTCCAAACGAGTCGTAGATGTAACGGGTAGTGTAGCCCCTTGGGTCGGTAACAGTGCTGACGCCCACGCCTGGTTTGTAGGTAAGGGTGGTGACCATGGCATTGGCCACCGAAGCATCGGCGCGGAGGGCATCAAGCGCGCTGCCGATAGTGACAGGCGTCGCGTTTTCGATGGCGGTGATCAGGTTAGAAGGAATGTCCTGATAAGCCATGTTGTCGATTTTAGCGACCGGGTAGGCTTTGTTGTAGCCGTAGAGGTAGGTGATTTTGATATTTTCTTTTTGTTGTACCTCAATAACATTACCCCAGCTATCATAACGATTGAACTGTATTCGTTCCTCCTGATTGGCACTCTCCCCTTTAGCTGTCCAAAGGGAAGCGGGTAGAAACGAGTTGTTTGCCCCCCAATTGTTGCTGTAGGTTGCCCGTATTGTATAAATCATTTCCGTGTCATTACCGCCTTGGGTAATGTTTGTATTTACGCGTTCGACATCGATTCGCTCTATTTCCGCGATTCTATTTTTTGAGTAAGAAGAGTTGCCGCTATGATACTGATAGCTGGTTTTTGCCGACTTGCCCGGCACTCCCGAAGAACTCAGCACATACGCTATTTTCTTGTTATTCACATTGTACGAATACGATTGCTCGTTCTCAACAAATGACGAACTTGAATTACTGTAGAAAAACTGTCTTGTAACTTTGTTTTTCAATCGCACCCAACCGAATGCTTCTTTGATTTCGACATAATTTAGATACTCTCCAGGTTCACAATTAGCCCCAAAGCGCCAGTAACGCGGACAATCTGGATCGCCCAGACACGAAACAAACGCTTGATAGGTAGCAAACGAATGTGGTGCGGGACACCCCACACCTGCATGACGCGCCCGAAAACCGGTCATCGCCATTCGGTCGGTAATTTCATAATCCATCTGCACCTCCTGGATTTTGTTGCTGTTTTGATCGTACGTGCTTTCTTTTAATAAAAGCCCCCTTTTGTAATCGAAGTTTTTGGAAGGAACAAACGGGGGTGACGCGGACATGTAATCCGTCTCCGGGTACTCCCATGCAGAAGTATACGTAAACTCCGTCCTTCCTTTTCCAACTTCACTCACCGTAACGAACCGGTAGCCTACATCCGAACCCTTTGTTTTTGTCGGCACCAAAGCATTAGTGTCTGTTTCGGTTTTATAGGTTATCGAGGTGGGGCCGAAATCCGTAGCGTTGCATGCCTTAGTGACATAGTAGGAAAAAATGGGCCTTGCAAAAGCGAGCACGCCGCTGGTTTTACTTGGGTTGTCAAAATAGTTGTATGAATAGTGCAGTTCTTTGGCCGGTACATACTCAGGCGGAATGGAGTAATAATCTGAGGCGACATTTTCTGTAAAGTATCCGATTGTCTTAATCCGATTTCCTCCCCCATAAAGAAACTGGTACTGAAGCGACTTACGGGTTTTATAGTGAATATGCACGTTACAACTTCCTGTTGTATTAATATCAAACCACGTGAGTGACATTTTGTAGGTGGTATTTGCCGACAAAACAAAATTCAAAGAGGTCCATCCCGATACGAGCGTGTCGACACCATTCACTACTTTATAAAGCTTCACTTGCCCATTACCTTCTCCGAGGACGTCATAAGTTATTGACACTAACTTTTCCTCATTCTGAGCATTTAAAAAAAGAAGTGTTTCTCTGGTACCTTCCCCTGCAGACGCGGTCAATTCAAAATCGATTGAGGCCGTTGTCCAGTTCTCCGGGTTTGCATCGAAGTTCATCAACGTCTCGTTACCGATAGCTGCATACGTATTTGCTTCGTAGTCAAATACCGCACAACCTCCCGTTGGATAGGTGATTTTCGCCAAAAGATCAATCTTTCCTATTTGGGGATTTGGTTCTCTATAGTCACCCGTTTCAAACGAAGGCTTACTGGTAAAATAACCCCATGAATCCTTAATGATGTCATCAGACATCTCTGGAGCGGGTATATAGGAAAAATCGTGATGTAGTTCTTGAGGGTCGGAGAAATTCCTCTGAGTTAAGCCACTCAAAATAAGACGACTTCCAAATCTCTCAGATACTGCTGAGTGGGTATAGGAAAAATCAAAGGAGTCTAAAGGTGTCCCGTAGTAGTCTTTGCGCACCACTCGTTTCAGCCGTTTTGCCCCAAAAATGTTGTAATCTAGTCGCCCATTTTCAAGCTCAAACTCCATACTCCCGAATCCAATGGATCGAATGGTTTTTAACTTCTGAGTATTTATATTTCTTGCCCTTGAGGTAGTCACAGTCTTGGGGAGCAAACCAACGATCTCGAAACCAGCTTGATCTGATGAATAGTGATCGGTAATAAAAGAACTGTTGCCGTTTATAATGTTTCGCAGCCAAGAAACGTCTATTATTTGCTCCTGTTCCACATAATAGTCAAACTCAGCCAAAAGATTGCTATTGTTATCATAGACCGCGCCAAGTTGGTAGGCGCTGGTGTAAGATCCAGATGGTGACAAAGTAGAAGTCGGGCTGGCAAAAGGATTGTGGCTTTCAAATTGGGTATTGGTCGTCTCCGTTGTGACTTCTTTCTTATCAAATACATAGCGGTAGCCATACTCGTCAAACAGTACAAATTTATTTACCGTGTAGGTATCGTAACTTACGTAGGGAGTGCCGGGTGTAAATGTAAAATCAACCTCTATGCGGATGACATCATCGTCGTCGAGTTTTATAGGTACCAAAGTGCCAGATGAGTCGCGCTCGACGTAAAAACGGCCTGCCTTCCCCATAAAGTTATATTGATAAAGATCGTGTTCAGTGTCATATTTCCCTTTCTCGAAAGCATCCCAGAGATATTCACTTTTGATTTGGGCCTCTTGCATATTCGCCGGAGGACTATAGGATACGATTTCATGATAACGATTTGAATTATTTACCATGTTCTCATAGTAAATGCCAATCTTCGGGCCAGCTGAAATCGACTCATCAGCATATCCACGAACCGTCCTGGAAATTGTTCCGCCTGCGATAAGGTTCCATCCGAGTCCCGTATAACTGGCTATCTCATCTGCTGCCACACTCGCTGGGTGGTAGGCCAACGCTGCAGATAAATTGATGTTTTTGGAATGGGTACCCAAACTAAATAGCGGAATAGAAACTTCTGGTACTCCCGTATAGTTGCTAACTGGGGTTTGTTCAAACTTCATTAGAGAAGCGACAGTTGGAGAAGGAGGAATAACTTCCGGCATATCTGCCTTAAGAGACGGATACTCGGTAGCCTGACCAAGAACGATAATAGAAAATAGAATACAAAAGGTGGTAAGAATTGTTTTCATCATGGTAGTTTCTGATTTATATCCCCTTCATCACTTTCAAACTCCCCTCCCCTTTATCCGTCACCACCGAAATGATGTAAATACCTTCCGGATAGGCGGCGAGGTTCACCGGCACGGTGCGTTCGGTGACGGGGAAAGTTTGCAGTTGGTGGCCGCCGAGGTCATAGACCGAGAGGCTGCCTTTGGTGAAGTCGAAGCCGACGATCACGTTGGTGTATTCGACCACCGGGTTGGGGAAGGCTTCGATGGTTTTCTTGTCTTT
>DATGXZ010000357.1:0-1963 GCA_035298445.1 Flavobacterium sp. | reverse complement strand
CATGCAGACGTCGGCCGTACCGCAATTAGACGCTAACTGTATCGCGGACCTGCAGGCCAATGGCGGGAAATAAAAAAGTCCCGGAGCGTCCGGGACTTTTTCTAGTTTAGCGAGTCGTTATTTCCTGATAAGACGCTTTGTTTTAAGGTACTTCTGTCCTTCCCCATAAAAACGGATGAAGTACACACCTGACTGAAGGTCTTGTACGCTGACGGTAGTGTTGCCATTAAGCGTGACTTCTTTGACTTTCTGGCCCAGGCTATTCATAATCTCGAGGCGCTCTACGGGCTTGACCGACGTGATGGTGAAGTAGTCAGACGCCGGATTCGGTGCAATTGACATCTTCTTCGATTCGATTTCTTCCAAGCTCAAAGGCGTCGCGCCCAAAGAACTCTGCAATAGTACGCGTGGTCCGTTTAACGCCGCTGTCACGCGTGTCTTTTGGCCGGTGGTGAAAAAGGCCATACACGCGTCGTTTACATAATCCATATAGTTCATGAACATCGAGCCGTTCGCAGTAGTTGTACACGCGTTGGTGTTGTCCGGAAAGGTTGGACATTCATAATACGGGTCGTTTGTTGCAGGTGTATCGGCGACACCATCACTATTATTTCCTGAGCCGCACGCGCTGCCATCATTACCCCATGGGTGCTTGAGGTTGAAATAGTGCCCGATTTCGTGTGTTGCCGTACGACCCTTGTTGTACGGAGCTGTAGCGGTTCCTGTTGTACCGAAGTAGCGATAATCGATACAGAGTCCGTCAAACTCAGGCAAATTCGAAGAAGGCAAATAGGCAAATCCTAATAATTGCAGTGAGTCATCGAACCTACCCACCCAAATGTTCAGGTAGCTATAGGGATCCCAGGCCGGAAGTCCCGCCGCTGTATAATAGTTGTTGTAAAAATCGAAACTGCTCGCTACCGACTTGCGCTCAATACCCGTTGTGGGTTCGTCATCGGGCGTGCGTACCGCCAGCGTAAAGTTAAGTTCCATATCGGCTCCAAATGATTGGAAAACGGCAGGAACAACCGTAGAAAAATCGGCATTCAATTTGCGATAGTCGGCATTCAAAACGGCAATCTGCGTGGCAATCTGCGCATCGGAAATGTTCTGGACGGCCGACTTGTATAGTACGTGCACTACAACCGGAATGGTGACAACCACCGTTGGACTCTGGGTACTAAAGGTAGTATTCTGCATGGAAGCGTCCATCTCCTCTTGTGCCTGGATGTAACCTGGCGCCAGAGCGGGGTTACTTAGAACACGATCCATTGCGGCCTGCATACCGCAGCGCTGCTGTCCGAACGACATGCTGGCTGCAAGGCCAACAACAAAAAGTAAATATCTATTCATAATATGGGGATTTAACCCTCCAAACTTACGAAAAAAGACGAAAGTGACGCCAAAATTCGGTAAACTACGCAAATTCGGCGGTAAAAAATCAGGGTGAGAGTCAAATAGAGCAGCGAAATCGTTTTCTATATTACCTCGCTGACATTAAACGAGTTGCTAAAAAACGAACTCTGTATTCCTACCGTCTGAAGCGGAAATCGTACCTTCGAAGAAACATTATCACATGAAGTTACGTCTCCTCTTCCTGATATCTGTGCTGGCAACGGGTGCCACATTTGCACAAACCGTTGATCGCACGAAACTAGACGCCTATTTCGATGCCCTCGAAAAGAACGATCGCTGGATGGGCAGTATAGCCATACTTAAAGGTGGCCAGCTAGTTTATACCCGCGCCATTGGGTATTCAGATGTCGAAAATGGAACCAAAGCAACCGCCTCAACGCGTTACCGCATCGGATCGATTTCCAAAACCTTCACCTCGGCACTGACCTTTAAGGCCATTGAGGAGAAGAAACTGAAATTGACCGATAAACTGTCCAAGTGGTTTCCTACCATCACACATGCCGACAAAATCTCCATTGACGACCTGCTGTCACACCAATCCGGCATT
>DATGXZ010000356.1:0-11288 GCA_035298445.1 Flavobacterium sp. | reverse complement strand
CCCTACACGACGCCTCTTCCGATCTCTAAAATGGAGTGGTTGTTATTTTCGTAGTTTCCTTGGAGCGGGCGTAATTTCCTCCCAAATTTGTATTTTCGACTCATTCCTGAAAGGTAGAAGTAAACCCGGATACGGTTTTTCCATAGTATTTGGCACGAGCGAGGCGCTCGCGTCAGCGTGGGGTAAACGGGATACGGTGTTCCGCAGTATTTGGCACGAGCGTGACGCTCGCGCCAGCGTGGGGATTGCAAACAAATGTGGTTTTAAACAAATAATTGAAATAATAGATGGCAACTTAGAATTGGTTAAGAAGAAAGGAAGCTAGAAACTCAATGATATCCCCGGCTGCCACGAGCGTCTCACTCATCCCTATCGATTCAAGTCGATGGCTAAAATAGAGTGATCGTTATTCCCATAATTCCTAGCACTACTGAACTTCCAATCAATAGGATCGGTGACAAAACCGGCCTCCACGGGATTACGATGGATATAGTCTAGTTTTTGTTCAAATACCGGATAGCTCCAGATTTCAATAGGTTGGTTATCCTGTCGCCAAAACTGCATATGCTTTACATTGCTTTTCTTTCCGGCCGCATGCCGGAACATCCATAAAAGCCATTCCTGTCGACTCTCTTCGGGATTTTCCCTTATGGCGGCTAGCATCATTCTAGCAGTATATCCTTTAAAGTCTCGGATAAGTCCCGACGGATCTTCGTTGGAAGACCGAAAAATCAGATGGACATGGCTAGGCATGATGCAATAGCCGTATAGTTCCATTCCTTTTTTTTCACAACAATACTCAAGAGATGTAACGATAATCCAGAAATAGCTGTCTCTGATAAAGATATCAATCCAAAACACCGTAGCAAAACTCACGAAATAAGCCCCTGTTTTCTCTGCAAATTTGTATTTTCGACTCATACCGAAAAGGTAGAAGGAAAACATCTGACACTGGATACGGTTTTTCCGTAGAATTTGGCACGAGCGTGACGCTCGCGCCAGCGTGGGGCCTTTCAGATGTAGGAGGTGCTTCTTTTTTTCCAAATTCGTATTTTCGACGCATCCGGAACGGTAAAAGGAAACGTCTGATCCTGGATATTAGTTTTCCGAGTAGTGGGCACGAACATGAGGCTCGCGTCCGCGTGGGAGATCCCATCAAAAGAGCGTAGCTTGCAACGTATAAAAACTACGACTAAAGAAACATTCGTTATGAATTTATCTGCACTGACAGCCGTTATTACATCATGAAAGATTTTGACCAGGTCCTTACGTCATATAAGGCAAATCGCGACATCGCCCTCATACACTCTTTTATCAGGGCCCGGGGGGAATTGCTTTTGTTTGAAGCCGTTTTCAATAAGATAGAAGCGAATCTGCTGCTGGAAGCTGGTAAAGGCTTAATCGATAATTTTTTATTACTGGATCTGATACGTCAATTAGCGGTCGAGGACGAACATGAAAGCTATGTGGCGCAACAGTTGGTGAAATCCTACAATTTGTTCATGCACAGGGTAGAGATGGAAAGAGAAACGTTTCATCTTAACAGTAAGGCTGTGTTAAATGTCCAGTTATACATGGACATTTTGTTTCACTGTCCTACTTTCTTCGACTATGTGGATGCAAGCGATAAGTCCGCCCTATTACGGAATATCGTATCCCTTGCCTATCTGGCCTATGATTACGGCGATGACTTGTCCTTCGCCGTCGCATTTTCCGTTTCCGTATTGTTTGACTTTCCTCTTGAGGATATTGAGCCCTACAAGGATTTATATCTGAATCACTTTGATGCCGGAATAGTTGAAGACTTTATCCTGATGTACGAATAATGAGTGAACTGTGTTGCCCCCCCGCTACCCCGGGCGCCACTTCCGTGCCTATTAATCGAAAACGCGTGAAGCAGGCTACTTTTTCTCCCCAAATTCGTATTTTCGACGCATCCGGAATGGTGGAAACATGACAAGTAAACGAATCATTTTTAACGTTGCGCTTTTTTTTGTCTGCTGTGGGCTTTATGGTCAGACAAACAACGCCATAGGTTATATGATTTCAATCGCCAGCGACAGGGGGTATGACTTTTATACAGAAAATGAGTATTATTTTCTTCAGGAATCGGATACCGTATTTCCTAAAAAATTCTCGAAAAATAAGGCTAGTCTTGAGGAAACGATCTCCATGAATGGTGGTAAAAGAATCACCAAAGTTTTCGATTCCAATCAGAATATATCAGAATTCTATGAGGCGGTCAGTTTTTTTTTCGACCCCTCTACCAATGTTATAAGAAAAGACATCTGTACCTGGCGCTATGATCGAGATAACAGTGTGTATGTTACGCGCTGCAGTTTATATTTTACGACAAACAAGGACGGCACGATTACGATAGACCGGTTCGACATTTTACCACTTACTCAGGAAGATTGTAGAATCGTAAGTGGAATAATCAGAAACAAACGGCACTGAAACCCCTTTCCCCCGCTGTTGCGAGCGTCGCGCTCGTTCATTTTTGTAAACAAGAGCCCGTTTTATTCGCAAATTTGTACTTTAGACTATCCGGAAAGTGAAAGCAGTGGTACAATTACAAGGGTAGTTGCTGCTTTAGCGGATAGTTATTTGAAGTATATGTTTGATTTTAAAATACAATAATATGGACGGAGCACATTGGCATTTAGTGGTAAATCATCTACCCATCATTTTCCCTATCGTTGGGGTGATTGTAATGATTACAGGACTTGTTTCAAAATCAGAAGCTGTTAAGCGAACAGCATCTATGATTTTTATTCTTGGAGCATTAGCTACAATAGCAGCTATGTCTACTGGTGAAGGAGCCGAAGAAATCGTCGAAAAAATAAATGGCGTAACAGAAAACTACATCGAAAATCACGAAGAAACAGCGGAAACCTTTGCCTTGCTATCCTATATTTTAGGAAGCATTTCGGTACTCGGTCTTTGGGCAAGCTTTAAGCAAAAGTCTTTTTCGTCCATCATTTCGATTGCCACATTGGTTTTTGCTTTTGTGGTGTTATTCTTCGCCCAGCAAACCGGTACAACCGGGGGTGAAATACGACATACGGAAATAAGAGGCGGAAACAATGTACCTGCGTTAGAAACGAATAACACGGAGAAAGGCGAAGACGAATAGTAGGATAAAAACAGAAAAGCGAGGTTTATTTCCCCTGCTGGCGCGAATTCCACTTTAAACAATAAGTTTAAAACTAATTACTATTCGCTATATGGGATCATTGATAGTGGTTTTACCCTCTTACAAAATTGTAACGAGTCAACAGTACCATGATTTTCTATAGAAACAAAGCATTCTATTTCCAACGGTTTTTATTCAGCGGGGGAGTTTTTGGTATTATCTCCTTATTCGGACACTTTACGGTTTCTACGTTATTGATTGCCTTTGTCCCCGTAGTTTTGGTTCCAAGTGTATCGGTTATTTTCATCAAATCGGTTAAGCAACTGGAGATAACCGCCGAAACCATTACGGTAACCTATGATTACCTTCTTGCAAGAAGTAAGGTTGAAATTTCGCCCTCTGACGTGTATCTAGCATTTGAACAGACTGTTGGCAGCCGGGGGGCTGTTTCGAACCGTCTGTCGCTATATGAAATAAAGACTCGCCACCGAATACTCAGCCTTGGAGACAGTCTGGACGGATGGTCCTATTCAAATATTTACGCCATAATAAACAGTCTCAAAGAAATTGGGGTCAGAGAAGAATTCAGGTAGAAAAAGCAGCCGCCGTATCTCCGCTGCTGCACCGTCACGCCCGTGCCTGTCCATTGAAAAACAGGCAAGGCAGCAACCGTTTTCTACTCAAATTCGTATTTTCGACGTATTCAGGAGTGAGAAGAAAACGTCTGATCCCAGATACGGTTTTTCCGTAGTATTGGGCACGAGCGTGACGCTCGCGCCAGCGTGGGGGTGTGAAACTCACGCACGTGATCTGACGGCTTTACTTCAATACTATACTACTATGATGAAACGTTTTTTACGCTTTTTACGAACCCGATCTACAATGAAAGACAAACTGAAACGGGCTGTAGAAACCGAGAATGAGCAAGAACTCATACAGTGTCTCAGTTTTTCAAATCAGGATACGTTTGACGACGACAGCTTTGAATATATGGAAAAAGCCCTAATGGGAACCTGGCATAGCCAACACGAAGACTTGGTGAATACAATATACCTGAAGAATTTACGTGATGACCGATTTGTTGAACCTATAGTGAACATTGCTTTAAATAGAGAGCGGTTTCGATGGTATGATGACGAATTAGAGGCTACATTAAGAAAATGTGTTCACGCTCTGAAGACCATCAAGTCGGACGCTTCAGAAACTGCTTTGGAAAAATTAAAAGACGTAAACAACGACAACGTGACGGTTGCACTTGAGATGTGGGAATGAACGGCCGACAACGCGCTACCACGGTGCGCCAAATCTGTCACGAAGCACCAAGCTCCGCGAATGTCTCCGATTTCGCGGCAAATGTTAACCCGTTTTTTTTTGACAAATCACGTTACTTCCCGGATGCCTGCCCACTGCGACTGTGACTGCGACTGCGACTGTGACTGCGACTGCCCACTGCCCACTGCCTACTGCTCACTGTCCACTGTCCACTGCCCACTGCTCCAGAATACCAAAGCCAAAGCGGAAAAATGGGGAAAATGGATTTGTGGCCATTTATCACCGGCAGTTATTGTTTCCATCGAGAAGTACCATAAATTAGAGAACGCCTACCGCATGGAGTTTGAAATATCGGTTAAACCGGAATTCGAAAAACAACCCGCTCTCCAAATATTGAATGAGGCCGCTAAAATTGCAACGCCGTGGGTAATCTGTTTCAAGAACAACGAGATTGAGTTAGTGTTTAATAAGAGTTCGGAAAGTACATTTATTTCCCAGAATTTGAATGTTATCGTCTGGGCGCATTTGGAATTACAAAAGAGTTCCATTTGAAAAATGTGGCAACGCCCGTGGCTCGACATCTGTTCCTATTACTATGCCCGCCAAATGTTGCCGTTCGGCGAACGTCTGTGACGTAAGTAAAAACGGCCCATCACCCACCGATGTAGTCCGTGGTAGAAGGAAGAGTCGAATTTTAAACTTACATTCGCATAAACATCTATCATATGGACATTCGCTGGGAACAACGCTTTTCGAATTACATAAAAGCCTTTGATAAACTCAGTCAATCTGTAGATTACATCAGGCAGCATGTTGGCGACGTTATCGAAGAGAAAGCGCCCACGGAGGTTTTATCCGAAATGATTCGCGAGGGTCTCATCCAAAGATTTGAATATACGCATGAACTGGCCTGGAATGTAATGAAGGATTATGCCGAATATCAGGGAAACGCTACCGTTGCCGGATCCCGCGACGCGGTCAGGGAGGCATTTAGGATGCAATTAATTAAAGACGGAGAAACCTGGATGGATATGATCGCGAGCCGAAATAAAACGTCTCATACTTACAATGAGGAAGTCGCTGACGAGATATACGGCAAGATCCTGAACGAGTACTTTCCGTTATTTTCGGAGTTCAGGGATACTATGGAACAAAAGAGGACGGGGGATCAAAAAGATTTGTTCTGATGACAGCGGAGTGGAGTATAGGATTGGATCCGGCTGCTATCTCTAAAATAAATGAGGTCTTTAGCCTGTATCCAGAAATCCAGGAGGCGATTATCTACGGTTCAAGGGCGAAAGGCAATTTCAAACCTTTCTCAGATATCGATTTGACCCTTGTTGGGCCAGATCTGAATCTTTCTCTCCAACAGAAAATTGAAAACCAACTCGACGATTTGCTCCTACCTTACAAGATAGACCTGTCTATTTATCATCAAATTCAAAACAAGGATTTGCTCGACCACATTGCCCGGGTAGGAAAAAAATTCTATTGATATCCCGCTTTACCAACTTCGCAACGATGCTTGAAACGCGTCTTCCCAATTGATACAAGCCCGGCGAGGGCCAGTCGACGCTTCTATTTTTTTTACCCGAATCGCCCTTTCCTTGCAGGATTGATAAAAAGATGTGCACACCGCTGTTATGTCACGCAGATGCCGTTTTTTTGTATTTCAAACCCACACAATTATGAAACGCATCCTGCTGTACGTGTTCCTATTGGCCCTTTCGGTCGCCCACGCCCAGAAATTACAATCACCCGACGGCCTTTTTACGATGGACTTCTCCCTCGGCAACGGTGGCACGCCTACCTACGCATTGACGTTCAAAGGCAAAACGGTGATCAAGCCCAGTACGCTGGGGTTGGAACTGAAGAACGACAAGAAATCGTTGCGCGACGGGTTTTCCGTGGTCGACACCAAGACCGCCACTTTTGATGAAACCTGGAAACCGGTTTGGGGCGAGACGAACAGTATTCGCAACCACTATAACGAACTCGCGGTGACGCTCAAACAAGAGGGTACCGACCGCATTATGGTGCTCCGGTTCCGTTTGTTCGACGAAGGACTCGGGTTCCGGTATGAATTCCCGACCCAGAAGAACCTGACCTATTTTATCGTAAAGGAAGAACGCACTCAGTTTGCCATGACCGGCGACCATACCGCCTGGTGGATCCCGGGCGACTACGATACGCAGGAATACGACTTCACCAAATCGAAACTGTCGGAAATCCGCACGCTGATGAAGAGCGCGATCTCGGGCAACCTGTCGCAGACGTCGTTTTCGCCCACCGGCGTACAGACATCGTTGCAGATGAAGTCGGCAGACGGACTCTACATCAACATCTTCGAAGCGGCCACCGTCGATTATCCGACCATGCACCTGAACCTTGACGACAAGAACATGGTGTTCGAATCATGGCTGACGCCGGATGCGATAGGGGATAAAGGCTATTTGCAATCACCCTGCACGTCTCCGTGGCGGACGGTGATCGTAAGCGATGACGCCCGCGACATCCCGGCGTCGAAGATCACACTGAATCTGAACGAACCGAGCAAGATCGACGACACCTCGTGGATCAAGCCGGTGAAGTATGTCGGCGTGTGGTGGGAAATGATCACCGGCAAATCGACCTGGTCCTACACCGATGAGGTGCCGGCGGTGCAACTCGGCATCACCGATTACACCAAAGTGAAACCCAATGGGAAGCACGGTGCCAATACAGCCAATGTGAAGAAATACATCGACTTCGCCGCCCAGCACGGTTTCGACGGCGTTTTGGTGGAAGGTTGGAACATCGGCTGGGAAGACTGGTTCGGCCACTGGAAAGACTATGTGTTCGATTTCGTGACGCCTTATCCGGATTTTGATGTGAAGGAAATCCACCGCTATGCCGCGTCAAAAGGAGTGAAGATGATCATGCACCATGAAACCTCCGGTTCGGTGCGCAACTACGAGCGCCACATCGACGCTGCCTACCAATTCATGAAAGACAACGGATACGATGCCGTGAAAAGCGGGTACGTAGGCGATATGTTGCCGCGGGGCGAAAACCACTACAACCAATACATGAACAACCATTATGCGTATGCGGTGCAGAAAGCCGCCGAATACAAGATTATGGTAAACGCACACGAGGCCGTTCGTCCCACCGGACTCTGCCGCACCTGGCCGAATATGATCGGAAACGAATCCGCGCGCGGCACGGAATACCAGTCGTTCGGAGGCTCCAAACCCAACCACACCACTCTGCTGCCGTTTATGCGCTTATTGGGCGGCCCGATGGACTACACCCCGGGTATCTTCGAAATGGACCTGAGCAAAACCGCACCGGGTAATACCTCACACGTGAATACGACGTTGACCAACCAATTGGCGCTGTATGTCACCATTCCCGGACCGCTGCAAATGGCGGCCGACCTGCCGGAAAACTACAACCGTTTCCTCGATGCGTTCCAATTCATCAAAGACGTAGCCGTAGATTGGGACAAGAGCGTCTACCTCGAAGCCGAGCCCGGAGACTACCTCACGGCGGCCCGTCTGGCGAAAGGCAAAGATGCCTGGTTCGTAGGAAGCGTAGGCGGCTACGACCCACGTACATCAAACATTTCGTTCTCGTTCCTCCCGAAAGGAAAAACCTACCTGGCAACCATCTACGCCGATGCACCGGGCGCGCATTATAAAACCAATCCACAGGCCTACGTCATCCGGAAAGTGCTCGTAACCGACAAATCGAAACTGTCGCAATGGGTCGCTTCAGGCGGCGGTTACGCGATTAGTTTGGTACCGGCTACGAAGGAGAATAGTAAGGGGGTGAAGGCAATTAGATAATTAGAAAATTAGATAATGAGGAGAATTAGAAAATGAGAAAATTATATAGTTAGAAAATGGGGAAACGGGTAGACTTGCCGGTTTCCTCTTTTTTTTTGCTCAAGCCGGTAACCGCTCTTATGGTTTTGTTATTTTAGAGATGGATGGAAAACAGATTTTTCCCATCACCGTATCACCGCATCATCTAATTCCCTAATTTTCACATTATCCAATTCTCTAATTCTCTTCATTATCTCATTTTCTAATTGTCTCATTTTCTCATTATCTAATTATCACATTTTCTCATTATCTAATTATCACATTTTCTAATTAACATGCACACCCTCATCATCGGCGCCGGCGCCTCCGGCCTTTCCGCTGCACTTGAACTTTGCTCGAAAGGCGTGGCGGTGACGTTGCTGGAGGCGTCCGATCGTATTGGTGGACGTATCCACACCCTGCAGCCGGAGGGTTTCTCGATGGAGGTGGAGGGAGGTGCCGAGTTCATCCACGGGGATTTGCCGTTGACGAGGGAGCTGATGGCGCGTTTCGGACTTCCGACGGTGCCGATCACCGGTTCGTACTATGGTGCGACGGGAGACGGCCCACAGCAAATAGAAGCCGTTTCGGAGGAATGGGACGCCTTCGTGTCGGCGATGGACGCATTGGAAACCGACATGACCGTCGGGGCACTACTGCAACGCGATTTTGCCGCTCCACACTATGCGGCGTTGCGACAGGATGTCCACGACCGCGCGCAGGGACTCGACCTGGCCAATATCGACGAGCTTAGTGTGTTTTGCATTCGGGAGGAATGGGCATCGGAAGAAACCGAGTTTCGCCCTGTGAACGGGTATGGCCCTTTATGTGACCGGATGTTGCAAGCCTGCTCGGGCGATGGGTTCCGGTTGGAAACAGAAACGGTGGTGACCCGTATGGAATGGGAGGAAGGAAAGGTGACGGCCTTTGCCGACAACCGAACCTTTTCGGCGGATGCCGTCATCGTAACGGTACCGTTGCCGGCGCTGCGACGTAACCAGCCTGAAATCGTGCCTGAAATCGGTCTTTCCAAACAGGCGGAAGGTGTGGGGTGGGGAGAAGTCATTAAGGTCGCGCTGGAGTTTGACGCCGCATTTTGGGAAAAGGACCATCCCGATCTCGGCTTTTTATTTGCGGATGAAGGCTTTACCTTCTGGACGCAGTTATCGTTATCCAAACCCCTTTTGACCGGCTGGATCGGCAACGATTACGCGCCGCACTATGCAGACGTCACCGACTCCGATCTGGTAGCCCGCACGTTGGCCAAACTGGCGAGCGCGTTCCCCAAGGAATCGATCGGCACGCGTTTACGGGCGTCGGCGGTGTTTCGCTATACGGCAACGTCACCAACTGGAGGTGCCTATTCCTGGCTGAAGCCTGAGAGCTACGCCGTATTGGAGCAGGTGGCGGAAGGTTTTGGGGATACGATTTTCATCGCCGGAGAAGCCTGGCATCCGGAACACACAGCCACGGTGGAGGGAGCGTTGCAAAGTGGCCGCGATGCTGCACAGCGGTTGTGGCGGAGAAGGAGTTCGCGTGAGGGATGGTAGCGGCAGCCCCCGACGACAGGAGGGGCTATAGCGGACAGCCCGACGGCGCCTTTTCAGTAGGCAGTCGCAGTGGGCAGTAGGTAGTGGTAGTAGGCAGTAGGCAGTGGGCGCCGGCACGCCCAAAAAAAATACGGGGAAGTGTAACTGCTTACTAACCGGGATTCCTTCGCTGCGCTCGGAATGACAATGACTGCATAGGTACTTTGATGTAAGGAATAAAGCTCCAACGTAGGGCATTAACTGCCTACTGCGACTGCCTACTGCCTACTTCGGAGACCGCTTACTAACCGGGATTCCTTCGCTGCGCTCGGAATGACAATGGCTACATAGGAACGTTTAATGTAAAGAAGAAAGTTCCAGTGTAGAACATTAACTGCCTACTGCGACTGCCTACTGCCCACTTCTGCGACTGCGACTGCCCACTGCCTACTATTAACCTTGCTCCTTGATACTTGCGCCTTGCTCCTAAAAAAAAAAGCCCGTCGAAACGGGCTTGTGGAGTCGGGGAGAATCGAACTCCCGTCCAAACAGGCAATACGAGGACTTTCTACGCGCTTAGTCCCTGATTGGGTTTTCGTCGAAAGGTGTGGCCAGGGACCGCCGCCTTCCGCTTATCCTCTTAGGTGTCCGGACCGCCACGAGGCGGAGCGATCCGTAGGTCCGTTTTTACGGTTCCCCCTTATGGAACGCCACAGACCAGGGCTTTCCGGGAGAATCCGGCCCTCCTGCCTTGCAGGAGCGCGGCTAAATCCTACTGTAATTCAGATTAAGCAGCCAGAGCGTAATTAGATTCGCCGTGTAAAGTGTTGAAACATTGGATAACGGGAGATGTTTCCGTTCCCGACGTGCTTATCGTCGCATTCGACCCGCTGTCAAAACCAGTCGACCCCGGGAGGGCAAAGATAGGTTGCAAGGAACAATGTACAATGCACAATGAGCAATTTTTAGCATTGGGTTTGCTTCGGCTGCGCCTCGCAAGGACGTGTTCCGCTTTACTGCTTATAGGGGTCGCGAGGGGGCGTCATTGCGAGGCCTCCGGCGACGCAATCAATTCCCTTCTTCCTCCCCCACCTTAAACGGGTAATCCCCAAACGACGGCGTCAGTTTCCACGCGTGCCACGGCATAGCGGAATATTTGTTGGCGATGCCGATGATGGTGACGGTATCTTTCTTGAGGGTGATATAGGAAGAGGTGTTGCCGTGCCACCATCCGTTGTGGTAGAGCATCTTCTGGCCGGTTTCCCATTCGTAGATGCGCATGCCGTAGCCGTAATTTCGTTTTCCTTTTGATTCGTAGCTTTTGCCGCTCCACGCTTTTTCTTTCAGCGCAGTGCTGAGAAAGCCGGGTGCGTAGGTGGCGATATCGAATTTCAGGAGGTCGCGCGGGGTAGAGTAAATGTTCTTATCGCCACAGGTGCCGTCGGTCCAGTCGAAGGCCAGACGGATTTTGTTGCCTTTGTAGCTTTGGGAGACCTTGTCTTT
>DATGXZ010000355.1:0-1551 GCA_035298445.1 Flavobacterium sp. | reverse complement strand
CGGTCAGCGTTTTCATAAGGGAGTCCGGTGGCACGATGTCGCCAATCAGGGTATCCACGGCGTTGACGTTGTATTCGTCAAGTACGGTCTTGATATGGATTTTGGCCGATTCCTGGCGTTCCTTACGTGTGCTCAGGAACGAAATCACATCGCTGTCCTGTGCCGAGTTGCGGAAATAGTTACCAATCGTCGGCTCGAGTACCTGCGACACCAGGTTCGTCATGCTGCCGAAACGCGCAATGACTTTTGGCGCTTCGTTGGCCGGCACGTGGATGATCTGGGCCACGTCAAGATTGAACGGGAATCCGTCTTTCGAGCGGACGGTGATCGTCGACAGGTTCTTATCGAGGTCGTGTGACTCGCTTCTGGCGTTCGCCCAGTTGAGCACGAGGTTGGTGGTCGGAACGGGTTCCAATTTGGTTGTATACTTATTGAGCGCATATTTTCCAGGACCCAGTGGTTCCATCCAGACGCCCCGTTGGCCTTTCGACACAATGTTGCCGTGTTTGAACGATTCGCCTGTTACGTCCTGGCCGTCTTCGCCTATATAGGAAATGACAACACCCACATAGCCAATCGGCACATCCGTCATCGGATTCTGCTCGATCTGGATACCCCAAGTGTTGATGTAATACGAACCCGCGAGCATGACCTGCGGTTGCAGACCCCGGTTTCCGCCGTTTCTCAAAAACTGGTCGAAATCCTGGAAGTTGTTGTGGCCTTCGACATAGCGACCCGCGATTTGCCCGATTGGAATCGGTTCGCCGTCAAGCGCCGTCACGATACCTACCATGTTCTCATCGATTTTTACCTGGTATTCGATAATGACTTCGAACAGATAGGTGTTGATACGATAGGACCCGGTTGTGATGAACGCGGTCTGCCGACCTTTCTGTCCTCCGTTTTCAAGGAAGGCGGTGGCATCCTGGAAGTTGTCGCAGTCGACTTTCCGCGCGAGGATACGCCCCGTCGGGATTTCCATACCGTCGCGTGCCATGACCAGTCCGATCCGACCTTCGGGAATGATCGTAAACGGTGTCATTTCAACCGAATACTGCCAAATCCACTTGCCCCAGTAAAGTCCCGGCGCCAGTGTCTTCGCCTGGAAGCCCGCTTCGCCACGGGTAGCGATGATGCGCCCGTCCGGCAGGGATTTGGCGGCACCGAACAATACGAACTTCTTCGTCACCAGTCCGATACGGTCTTCAGGGACGATGACCATCCCGAAGAAGATCCTCAGGACGAATTTGTACAAAACAACCCCTATCAGGATTAGCAACAGCCATCCGTAGGACATTAAAAATGGTATCATGTTTGGAAAAGTTTGAAAATGCTAAATTACGAAAAGATTAACATTTACTATTTGAAAATTCGTACAATTAACCAAACGCTTGCTGTGAATGATGGATTTTTTAGGATTCATACGCGTTCCCGTATTTTTTTTCATCAAAAAGCCTCCGTTTCGATCAAAAAAAAAGCCCGGGGGTGAGCCGGGCTTTTATCGAGATGTTGTTTCTTACAGGTGGATGACCTCGCCATAGGCATCGGCAG
>DATGXZ010000354.1:0-2898 GCA_035298445.1 Flavobacterium sp. | reverse complement strand
GGCATCCGATCGGTCGTCCGTGAAGTTCCGCCAGCGAAGCATACAGCATCCGCAGCGCGCGTATCTTGGCAATTTCAAAAAAGTAGTTGGGACCTATCGCCAGGTGAAAGGTCGGTTCGTTCGCACTTTCGACCGTACTTTCGAGGTACTCGTTCATATGCGAAAGGGCATACGCTAATTGCTGCACAATTGTCGCGCCGGCGTTTTGGTAACCCGTGGCGTCGACGGACAACAACGAGAGGTTGGGGTATCGGGCGATTCGGGCGGAGAGCCATTCGAAATTATCGCCGATGCCCGCGAACCAGTTACCGTCCTGGGTCAGGTGGCGAATCGGGTCGATCTCGCAGGGAATGACCACCTGGTGTTGCGCCGCGATTCGTTGTAATTTCTCAAGGATGGTATCAGATGCTACTGCGAGCCGGAAAGAAGCCGGTGCCGTCGCAAAAGGGAAATCCCGCAACAACGTCTCCACATCACAACTGTCATCGGCGAGCAAAAACCGGATGGCGTCGGCTCCGCGCTGCACCGATTCCACCGCACGGAGGGCGGATTTTGGCACATCGAAGACGAAGATTTCCTGGCAAATGGAAAACCCTCTGGTCGTTGCCGGAACCGCATTTTCAACGGCGTCTTCGTCACCGTGGTAGAAAGGCTTTACGCGGATGCCGTCCGGACTGTCCCATACCAGCGTTTCATTGTAATCGGCGCCCTTGAGTTCATATTGAATCTGTTGTTTCCAGGCTTTGGACGCAACGGGCTGGAAGTCATCGAAAAGAGAGGCTTTTCCTGGCACTTTGGTGGTGTTTGCTTACTTGCAAATATAACCAAAAACGGCACCCTAAACTGTCGATTTCGCATTTTTACGGAAGGCAGACGGGGTCATTTCCTTCTTTTGCCGGAAGATTCGGTTGAAGTAGGTCAGGCTGTCATAGCCGGTGTCGGCCGCTACCTCCCGGATGGTTTTATCGGTTCGCACAAGTTGCAGGCAGGCCTCGGCCACCCGGATGTCGTTTACGTAATCTGAGAAGCCCCGTCCGGTGTGTCGTTTGAAGAATTTACAGAAGGCGCTGGGCGAGAGGTGTATCAGGGCGGCCACTTCCGAAAGCGTTAACCCGGTAGCTGCTTTTTCCTGGATGAAATGGCACACGGTATTGATCCGCTGTGCATCAGCCGGACGAAGGGCCAGAAACCGTCCGGAGGCCAATACCCGCGCGTTTTCATAGGTCAGTTCGTTGAGCACCGAAAGGAGTTCGACCACCCGAAGCGCCGGTGGTAAGTCGGGTAACTGTCGGAGACGAATCGTGAGCGCATCGGGTACCGGGTCGAAATGGAGTCCGCGTTGCGCGCCTTCCAACAACCTACGTACGCCTTCGAATTCCGATAGGGCGAGGAAGGGCGCCAGAAACGCCTCCGAAAACTGGATGACAATCGCGGAGGAGCCTTCGTCATCCGGTGCACTCGACCAGGTATGGGGCGGCCGTGGACCCAACAACACGAGGTCGCCCGGCTCAAACGTTTCATGGCTGTCGCCGACGATCCGCGTTCCGCAACCGCGCGTAATCAGCGTGAGTTCGCATTCAGGATGGTAGTGCCATCGGAACTCGAAATGTGGCAGGGAAAGCGCATAGGCTACGAAAGAGGCGTCTTTCCGGATGGCATCGACTTCTTCTCGAACGGGTTTCATGGGTGTATGTGGGCTATTTGAGAGACGAATGTACATACAAAAAGGAAATATAGTGCCATCTTTTGGTGTAGTGTGCCGTTTTTTGTCCCATCGCGCCACTACTTTTGACCAAAACGAATGATATGGATCTCCTACACGAACCGTATGTATTGTCAGACGAACAAATCGCTTTTTACCGCGAGAATCGGTATATTAAATTAAAACAGGTGTTCGACCCCGAAACCCTGGCGCATTTCAACCGCGTCATCTCCGAGCAGGTCGACCGCATGCACACCGATGAGGTACCGCTTGACGAACGCGATACCTATGGAAAGGCCTTCCTGCAATTGTTCAACCTCTGGCGCGAAAACGACGAGGTGCGTGCACTGGTCTTCAGCAAGCGACTTGCGGGCCTTGCGGCAGCGCTTATGGAAACCGAAGGGGCGCGACTCTATCACGATCAGGCACTGTTCAAGGAAGGCGGTGGTGGCATCACGCCGTGGCATGCCGACCAATATTATTGGCCGTTGACGACCGACAAAACCGTCACGGCCTGGATTCCGTTGCAGGCCACGCCGCTTGAAATGGGTCCGCTCGAATTCAGCGCGGGCAGTCACGTCATCGTCGACGGACGCGAACTAGCCATAGGCGATGAAAGCGAACAGGCGATCCAGCAACGGCTTCGGGTGACCGATTTCCGGCATGTCATCGAGCCGTTTGATGCGGGGGAAGTCAGTTTCCATTCCGGTTGGGTGTTTCACCGGGCCGGTGCCAATCAAACCGACCAGATGCGGAAAGTAATGACGGTTATTTACATGGACCGCGATATGATCCTGAAACAGCCCGAGAACCGCAACCAGGAGAACGACTGGCACAAATGGTGTCCGGGTGCCCGCGTGGGTGAGGTCATCGATACACCTTTAAATCCTATCTTGTATCGATGAAAATACAATACTGTGCTACCTATTGGGGCTGCGAAGGAATGGCAGGCGACCATTTCCTGGATGTGGCCCGTGAGGCGGGTTATGAAGGGGTGGAAATCAACCTTCCCTCCGGCGACTTTGACCGCCCTGATTTTAGAGACAAATTGGAAACATGGCGAGAGAATGACGGTTTTGCGTTCGTCGCCCAACAGGTGCTGGCTGGCCGTCGTGAGTTGCCGTCGGAATACATCGCCCGGATGCAAGAGCGACTGGAACTGCTTGCGGCCTTCCGTCCGGATTTCACGAATTCAC
>DATGXZ010000353.1:0-10545 GCA_035298445.1 Flavobacterium sp. | reverse complement strand
CTTGACAACGACCAGTCGGCCCTACAGGGCAGCGATGCAACCGTGGTCACCGCCTTCGAAATCTTCGAACACCTTCTCAATCCGTACACCGTATTGCAATCCATGAAAGCCGACAAACTCGTGCTCTCGATCCCGATGCGGCTGTGGTTTGCACCGGCCTATCGCAGCAAAACCGATCCGTGGGACCGCCACTATCATGAGTTTGAGGATTGGCAACTCGACTGGCTCCTTGAAAAAACCGGCTGGACCATCCTTGACCGCCAGAAATTCACCAATCCGGTGAAGAAAATCGGCTGGCGTCCGCTGCTCCGGCGGTTTACGCCCCGTTATTATATCATCTACGCCGAGCGACGATGAAGTATTACGTCGTCATCCCCGCGCACAACGAAGCGTCATTCCTGAAGCTGACGCTTGATTCGCTGGCGGCCCAAACCGTGCTGCCGACGAAAGTGGTGGTGGTCGACGACCATTCTTCCGATGCCACTTTTTCCATCGCATCCGACTTCGCGCAACAGCATCCGTGGCTATCGGTGATCCGGGCTGAGTCAGACGCGGTGCACCTGCCCGGTAGCAAAGTCATTCGCGCTTTTGAAAAAGGGTTTGTGACACTGGATCAAAATTTTGATATCATCGTCAAAGCCGACGCCGATCTGATTTTTCCGCCGTTGTATTTCGAAACCATACTGCAACACTTCGCCTCTGACGACCGCATCGGAATGGCCGGTGGGTTCGCCTATATTGAAAAAAACGGCGAATGGGTATTAGAAAACCTTACCGATAAAGACCATATCCGCGGTGCGTTCAAAGCCTATCGCAAGGCGTGCTTTGAGCAGATCGGTGGACTTCGACCCGCTATGGGCTGGGATACCGTCGACGAACTGCTCTGTGCCTTCTTCGGTTGGAAGGTCGTTACAGACGAGTCCCTCCATGTGCGGCACCTGAAACCCACCGGTGCCAATTATAACCAGGCGGCACGCTTCAAGCAGGGGGAAGCCTTTTACTCCCTGGGCTACGGCTTCGCCATCACCGCCATTGCCTCGGCCAAGCTCGCGTTGATGAAAGGCAAACCCGTCTTGTATTTCGACTATATGCGTGGTTTTCTCAAAGCAGCACGGGCCCGTAAACCACTTTTGGTCACCGACGAACAGGCGGCGTTTATCCGGCGCTATCGTTGGGCGCGGATGAAAGGCAAACTCGGCGGAAAATCCTGACGGGCGATTTCCGCTCTACCGGGCTTTTTTTGACTGTTTTTTGGTAATAAACCGGGGCGTATGAGCCAGTAAGGCGCCACATCCATTCGGTTTCGTTATATTTGCGTTTATTTTCGACATGGACAAAAAGACGGAGGAATTCTACGTACGTTTGCGCGAAGAGCTACAAACGACATCGGCCTGGCCCTCAGAGTATTTATATAAATTCATTGTACCGACCGACGCGGGGAAAATCCGGCAGGTAGAAGAAGCGTTCGATAACCTGGGCGCGGTCATCACGACACACAAATCGAAGAACGGCAACTACACCAGCGTTTCGGTCAACGTGACCATGAAAGACCCGGATGCCGTGATTGAAAAATACATCGCCGTCTCGACTATCGAGGGCATAATCTCATTGTAATGGCTGAACGTTATCACCCGGAGAATGCACACGACGTGGTGCATCACCTAGAATACAATGCAGAACGCGAACCGTTGTTCATTCCTGAATACGGCCGTATCCTGCAAAAACTCATCATGCAGGCGGTCGAAGTGGCCGATCGTGACGAGCGTAACCGATTGGCCCGTTACATCATCCAGGTGATGGGCAATATGAACCCGCATTTGCGTGATGTGCCGGATTTCCAGCATAAACTCTGGGACCAGATTTTCATCATGTCCGACTTCAAACTCGATGTCGATTCACCTTACCCGCGTCCTACTGCCGAAGTATTGCAGTTACGCCCGGATCCGCTGCCCTATCCGCAGCACTTTCCAAAGTACCGGTATTACGGTAACAATATCCAATACATGATCGACGCGGCGCTGCAGTGGGAGGACGGCGAAATGAAGAGCGCGCTTGCCATCGCCATCGCCAACCACATGAAGAAAATGTACCTGAGTTGGAATAAAGAAACGGTTACCGATGAGGTCATCTTCCAGCACCTGCACGAGCTGTCGGGCGGCCGACTTGACCTGCAGGGTACCGAAGAATTGGTAGAAACGGCCGAGCTAATCAAGACGAACCGACGCATGTCGAACTCAAAAAAGCCGCCAACACAGCAGACCAATAACAACCAGAAAAAAAACAACAAAAAGAACCAGTACAAAAAAAAGCAATAATCGATGGGGGTTTTCAAAATCGAGGGCGGCGTGCCGCTGAAAGGGGAAGTGACGCCGCAGGGCGCTAAGAACGAAGCACTGCAAATACTATGTGCCGTATTATTGACGCCGGAAAAGGTCACGATTCACAACGTGCCGGATATCATCGACGTCAACAAGCTCATCTCGCTATTGAAAAGCCTGGGCGTGAAAGTCGAGAAAATAGGGAAGGGGTCGTATACCTTCGAATCGGATGAAGTCAATGTCGGATATCTCGAAACCGAAGCCTTCCGCAAAGAAGGCGGCGCGTTGCGCGGTTCCATCATGATCGTAGGACCACTATTGGCGCGATTCGGTCGTGGGTACATCCCGAAACCGGGCGGTGACAAGATCGGTCGTCGTCGACTTGACACACACTTCGAAGGGTTTATCAACCTGGGAGCGGCGTTCCGCTATAACCGCGAAGACCATTTCTATGGGGTAGAGGCACCAAACGGACTCACCGGTACCGACATGCTTCTCGACGAAGCGTCGGTTACGGGTACGGCCAATATCGTCATGGCCGCTGTTTTGGCCAAAGGCGTTACCACTATCTATAACGCTGCCTGCGAACCGTATCTGCAACAGTTGTCGAAGATGCTCAACTCGATGGGCGCCAAAATAACCGGCATTGGGTCGAACCTGCTAACCATCGAAGGTGTTGAAAGACTCGGAGGTTGTGAGCACCGCATCCTGCCGGATATGATTGAAATCGGTTCCTGGATTGGCCTGGCTGCCATGACCCGCAGCGAGATTACCATTAAAAACGTAAGTTGGGACAATTTGGGTCTCATCCCCAATACCTTCCGCAAACTGGGGATCACCCTTGAGAGAAAAGGTGATGACATCTATATTCCGGCGCATACCGACGGTTATGAGGTTAAAACCGACATTGATGGTTCAATCCTGACGATTGCCGATGCCCCATGGCCAGGCTTTACTCCGGACTTGCTGAGTATCGTTTTGGTCGTTGCTACGCAGGCCAAAGGTGATGTGCTGATCCACCAAAAAATGTTCGAAAGCCGCCTCTTCTTTGTTGACAAGCTCATCGACATGGGCGCTAAAATCATGTTGTGCGATCCACACCGCGCGGTGGTTATCGGCCATGACTTCAAATCGCAGTTGAAAGCGACGGTCATGTCGTCTCCGGATATCCGGGCCGGTATCGCGTTGCTGATTGCGGCCCTGTCAGCGAAAGGTACGAGCACTATCCAGAACATCGAGCAGATCGACCGCGGGTACGAAGACATCGAAAACCGACTGAAAGCATTGGGCGCGCGCATTACGCGAGAGTAACCCAATCATACTAAAATAAAAATCCCGGTTTCAAGCCGGGATTTTTTATTAGCGGATGGGGTCATACGCCACCGTTGTCCAGTTTTTCGTCATGTCGCAATAATGGTAATGGATGATATCTTTTGCGTCGAACTGCCCGTTTTTGTTCGTGTCCTCTGCACACCGGAAATACAGGCGCTCCTGGCTTTCGACAAAGGTCCAGTCGATCAGTTCCTGCATATCAACCGATAATTTCGTAAACCGGGTGCCGTCAGCGGCGCTGATGTATAATGATTTGATGTCGTTTTCGTCAAGGCGTCCGTCGCGGTTCGTATCGCTGTCGGCCAGCGTATACACAATCGCAGGTGCTTTTTTACGGGTTTGCAAGCCAGACAGGTAGGTTGCAGTGTAAATAGTGACCTCTTTATCGGTTAACTTCCGGAAGGCGGTCGAATCCTGATGCTGGAACGCCAGGTTCTTCAAATAGCCGGTAAATTCGAAACGGTCGTAGTTCGAAACACTGAAACTTACATCTTGTGTGTAGCTCGATTCGAATTTCCCGCTGCTTCTCGTCACACGGGCATTTCCTATAGGATGCATCAGGTAACGGGAACCTTCGACCTGTACGGGCAAATCGGCGACGCGCACATCAACGGTGTCCTTCTTATCGCCAGCGGGTGCCGCTTTCGAAGCATCTTCGTAAATGACTTTAGGCGTGGCGGCTACCTCCTCTTTTTTACAGGAAGTCACAAGGGCCGTCAGCAATAACGGTATCAGGATGCGTTTCATGGAACTACGGTATAAACCAAAGATAGTGATTTTGCCTTTGCTACTTCGTTAAAGCTTCATGCTGAAACGGAGGTTGAAGACGCGTGTCGTGAGGTAGTTCGGCACTCCGTACTGTGTCTTGGTGTACACATCGCGGACCCAGGTATTGGTAATCGAGTTCTGGTTGTTGAAGAGGTTGAAAATCTCGAAGCCAGCCGAGAAATCACGGAATTTCTTCAACCAATGGCCGTCCGGACGCTTGTCGTTGTTTTCAGTAAAGACATAGGAAAAACCGACGTCGGCGCGGCGGTAATCGGGCAGGCGGATCTGGTATTGGTAGGGATCGGCATAAGCTGGGGAACCGCCCGGAAGCCCCGTGTTGTACACCAGGTTCAGGTACACTTTGACATTTGGTATGTTCGGCATGTAGTCCTGGAATAGGATGCCAAACTTCAATCGCTGGTCGGTAGGACGCGAAATCCAACCTTTGTTGGCATAGTTCTCTTCGGTTTTCATATACCCGAAACTAAACCAGGATTCGGTTCCTTTCACGAACTCACCGTTCAGTCGCATATCGAGTCCCTGCACATAGGCCTTCGCATTGTTGTCAGCCGAATAGCGGATTCGCACGTTATCGATGGTATACGTGTTGACATCACTCAACGACTTATAATACACCTCGGAGACGAGCCGGAACTTTTTATCGCCCCACATCTTAAACGCATAATCATGTCCGAATACCACATGTATGGATTGCTGCGCCTTCACATCCGGGTTGACTGTGCCCGTGGCATCACGCAATTCGCGGTAAAACGGAGGCTGGTGATAAAAACCGCCTGAGAGCCTAAACAACATATCGCGACTGCCGTTGGGTTTAAAAGTGAACTGGGCTCTCGGACTGAAAACAGTTTGCTGTTTACCGTCGACAGCATCACCCGATACTTTCCAGCTATGGAAGCGCGCCCCCATATTGATGAACAGGTCGCCTTTTCCTATCGATGCGCGCTTCGACCATTGCGCGAAGCCCGAAAAGCGATCAATGGTCACAAAATTCGTGGCGCGTACATTTTGATAGGGGACCAATGGACCTGTGTAAGGGTTATACGGCTGGTCGTTCCTGGGCAAATCGATGCGCGGCGGATTGATGGCAAAACCAGCCGAATCAATCACTTCCCATTCGACCAGGCGGTCACGGAAATCTTCACGGGTGAATTTGACACCCCAGTCCAACTGGTGGTCGTTGCCCACACGATGGTTCCCTTTCACCTCTGCATTGACGATAAGTGCGTCGAGATCGTTACGGGCGTGGTTCAATTGGGATCCAATTCCTTCGGTAAATTCCACATTTCCGAAGTTCTCGTCGCCCAAATTGCTATTTACTTCCCCCAAACGATACTGTGCAAGGATATCATAGTGTTCCTGTTCCTGGGTGTGGTAAGCGGAAGTGATGAACTTTAGTGTGAAATTGTCGTTGACGGTGTAGGTCGATTTGACGGCCCCGAAGTAGGTGAGGTATTTGTCTCTCTCCTGTCCCTCGTAGAAAATCAGTAAAGCAATCGGTTCGTCGATCGTGCCGAAGTTGGTCTGGCGGGTGATGGGTCGGTAGTCGTAGCGGTTTTGGGAGATATTCCCCAGGAAACTCCATTCCCATTTCAACGACGGGTGCCAATTGATAGCCGCCTGTACATCGGCAAAAATCGGGCGGAAATTGGTTTCCGTTTCCTGGCTCTTCACCAACATGGCATTATTGCGGTAGCGTACGCCCACAATTCCATCCCACTTTTGATTTTTGGAAGCGGTCTCTACCATGGCACTGGCCCCCAGAAAACTGGCGGTGGCTGCCGCTCCGAATTTATACGGTCGGCGGTAGGTAATATCAAGCACCGAAGACAGTTTGTCGCCGTACTTGGCCTGGAATCCCCCGGCGGAAAATTCCACCTTCGAGACCATATCAGTATTGGTAAAACTCAGTCCTTCCTGTTGCCCGGATCGGATAAGGAACGGTCGGTATACTTCTATTTCATTGACGTAGACCAGGTTTTCGTCGAAGTTGCCGCCGCGGACGTTGTAGCCGGTCGACAGCTCGTTGTTGCCACTAACGCCGGGCATGGTCTTTAACACGTTTTCAATGCCCGCATTACCGCCGGGGCTATTCGCGATGGTCGCGGGGTCTACTGTCACAACGCCTTCTACACGGGGTCGGTTTCGGTTGTCGACCACCACTTCTCCCATCATTTCGGTAGTGGTGCTGATTTGTGGATTAAGCAGATAATCCTCATTCGGCTTAAGGGTCACAAATACAGACACATTTTTATGGCCGACATGAGAGAAAACGACGGTAACTTTTTCATTGGCGGGAACGGTGAGAAAGTAGGCGCCGTTTTCATCGGAAGTGGTTGTCTGTTCTCCCACCTTGACGGTCACCCCCGCCACAGGAAGATTCGTTTCATCCACCACAACACCTTTAATCCGCGCCTGTTGCGCGAAGGCCGAAAAACCGGTAAATACTAAAAAGAAGGTCAGGAAGTGGAAGACGGTTTTCAAATTGGTCGGTTTAGCGTTGGCACTTTTCCAAACGCTGCAGCATCTGGAAAATTGCATGGTTCAGGGCGTCAATGCCCGAAAGAACCAGGTTTCAAATATAGCGGAATTTCCAACATTATCCGTTACGACAAGGCGGAGTTCATTCCGTCCGTCAACAGTATTACCATCCGAGAAATCGTACGTTAGCGTTTTCGTCTTGTTGTCATACTCAAAAAGAATCCACTTTCCGTTGAGGTAACCGCTGTAGGATTGGATGCCGGACAAATTATCCTGTATTTTGACCGTCAATGTTTTATTCTTGCTGATCCATTTCGCTTCTTTAAAATTCAGCGGTTTGATAACGGGTGCAACGGTATCGCGTACAAGCGTAAAATCACCAAGGTCCTTAGTTTGTGTGGTAAATACACCCTTTTCCCATTTAGTGGCGTTGTAGCTGCGGCGTGTGCCCTCGATAGTAGCAATGAATGTCTGTTTTCGATCGGCTTCAGAAATGGTCGGATCGGCGATTGAGATCGTGAAGTTGCGATGAACCGGAACCGAATCGTCGTGAAGATGGAGCCGATTGCCGTCTACCGCAAAATCAAGGTAGAAATCGCTGTAGAACGTTCCGGCAGGAAACGAAACCGTCACATTATCTTTCCGGTAGATATTGTCAATCGCGGCCTTCAGGAAGTAGGGTGTCACCTTGACGGGCTCTGGCGTCGCTGTTGGCTCGCTCGGGTCATAATCGATTGGAATGTGTACATGGATGGTGTTTCCGTTGAAATCCGCGATTTCAATTCGGCACATATCGGTGAGATTCGGCACAACGGTCACGATGCCTTCGTCCGGTCCGGGCTCCAGCAGGCTTAGGTTGTAAGGCACTTCCCGAAACAACTTCTGCAGCCGCATGCCGGTTTTCCGAAAGCGCGGATAGTCAAGCAGGGCATTGACGTAGCGGCTCTCGTCGAAGGCGAAGGTGTCGAATTCATAGCCGAAACCCGGCGATCCGTTGTGGTAGGTACGGATGCGGTAGACGCCGTGTTTCGTATAGTTCGAGTCGGACTGGTCATACGTGCTTACGCCGAACCCGATCTTACCGATAGCCTCAATGGGGTCGGCAATATAACTGCCGTCCGGCTGTAATTTCAGGCTGGCCATCACCGGTCGACGGGATTGGTTGACGCTCGATTCGGGGCCAATGGGATACACCATCAGGCCTGCTAAAACCGGCACCCGCGAGTCGGCCACCCATTTATCGAAACCAAAAAACATCGGGTTGATGATCTTTTCGCTCTTGGTGTCGCGAATTTCAAAGTGCAGGTGGGGTCCGGCCGATCCGCCCGTGTTACCCGACCACGCAATCGTATCGCCTTTTTTTACGGTTAACTGCGCCGGCTCGGGAAATACTTCTATTTCGAAGTTCTCTTGTGAATATTGTTGTTTTCGGATGTATTCTTCAATGACGCCATAGCCTTTTTGCAAATGTCCATAGACGGTCGTATAGCCATTGGGATGGTCGATATAAAGCGCTTTTCCATATCCGAATGTCGAGATCTTGATACGCGAAATATACCCGTCGGCTGCCGCTATCACCGGAAAACCTTCTTTTTGCTGCGTCTTGAAGTCCAATCCGGCATGGAAGTGATTGCTCCGCAGTTCCCCAAAACTCCCCGAGAGGAAAAGGGGAATGTCAAGTGGCGACCGAAAGTAGTCGCGCGGGTATGACGGGGCGGTCGATTGCGCGAACGCTGACAGCGACAAAAGACCGATGCATAAGGCTTTTAGTTTGTCCATTCTGCGAAAATAGGCATAACGTTTCTGGGGGCATTACGGGAAATCCGTAAAAATAGTAACCATTTTGTCCACATTGCCCTAACGCGAAGAAGGGATAAAAAATTTCAAAAGTCTTGTAATAACCAAATAGAATAGTAATTTTGTGAAGATAGGAATGAATCGGATTTATGAGTGAAATTTCAGAGACCGTACGTGTTCTCGAGGCCAGTATCGGCAAGCTTTTCCAACGATTGGAAAGTCTTGAACGGACAGCCGGTGAACTCAGACGGGAACTGGAAGCCGCGACAGCGACGATCGATCGGCAACAAGCCGAGTCGGACGCGTTGAAAAAGCAGTACGAAACGCTTAAAATCGCTAATTCATTGCTTGGCAGTGACGAAAACAAACGAGATACGAAGCTCAAGATAAATGCTTTGATACGGGAGATCGACTACTGTATTGCGCAACTTTCCGACTGATGGACGAAAAGCTCAAAATCAGGATTTCGATAGCCGACAGGATGTATCCGCTGACGGTCGACCCTTCGCAGGAAGAGGGCCTTCGGCGTGCCTCGAAGAAAATAGATGCGATGATCCGGCAGTTCGAAGAGAACTATGCCGTTCGTGACAAACAGGATGTACTGGCTATGTGTGCCCTGCAGTTCGCCTCACAACTCGAGCAAAAGCAAATAGATACCACCGCTGACAGTTCCGATACCCACGAGCGGTTGAAGGAACTCAACACGCGGTTGGCGGCGTATCTGTCCAAATAACACGTTCTTTACATACAACGATACTGCCTACATTGGTTTCAATTGGTAAACTCAACACCAACAATTTAAACGGGTGAGTCGACGCTACTAAAGCATGCCCTCCAGTCAGGGATCCTTGAACAGCGTGCTAGCCCTAAACTTGTCTTTACGAGTTTACGCATACGAATTTCTAATGTAGGCTTTTTTATTTTAATCCTTAAAACACTAACATGGACATCGTATCAATACTCATCGGGCTGGCAGCCGGCGGGGGCGGTGGTTTCCTCTTCGCAAAATATATGCAGAAGAAGAGTGATACTGCACAAGTCTCCAATGCGCACAAAGAAGCCGCTTCGATCATAGAGGCCGCCAACGTAAAGGCGGAAAACATCAAACAGGACAAAATCCTGCAGGCCAAGGAAAAGTTCATCGAACTCAAGGCCGAACATGAGCAGGTCATCCTGCAACGCGACAAAAAGGTAGCGGAAGTCGAGAAACGCATCCGCGATAAAGAGTCGATGGTCTCTAACGAATTGGCGCGTACGAAGAAACTCAACGACGAATACGAAAGCAAGGCCAATGAATATGCGGCTAAAATCGAAGCACTTGACAAAAAACAACAAGAAGTCGACCGTCTCCACAAGAGCCAACTCGAACAACTTGAAGTGATTTCAGGACTATCGGTTGAGGAAGCAACCAACCAATTGGTGGAAGGACTTCGCGCTGAAGCACGTACACGGGCGATGTCGTATATCCAGGATACCCTGGAAGAGGCGAAGCTGACGGCGCAACAGGAAGCCAAAAAAGTCATCATCAGCACCATTCAGCGGGTTGGGACGGAAGAGGCAGTTGAAAATTGCGTCTCCGTTTTCAACATCGAATCCGACGACGTAAAAGGACGTATCATCGGTCGTGAAGGACGTAACATCCGTGCACTTGAGGCCGCAACAGGCGTCGAAATCATCGTGGATGACACACCTGAAGCGATCATCCTGTCGTGCTTTGACCCGGTTCGTCGGGAAATCGCACGTTTGGCGCTGCATAAACTCGTAACAGACGGACGTATCCACCCGGCCCGTATCGAAGAGGTAGTAGCCAAGACGAGCAAACAGATCGAGG
>DATGXZ010000352.1:0-8981 GCA_035298445.1 Flavobacterium sp. | reverse complement strand
TGGGTGGTGCGGAATAAGGGTAGGACGGACGCTTTTTTTGCCTATTTTCGTCACACCAGGACGAAGGATACATGGACGGCCATTCGCAATTAAAGGACTTTCTACGACGGTTTGACCTGCTTTCTGAAGACGAGCTCGACCAGTTCGTCGGCGCTTTCGCGGAAGTGCGAATCAAGAAGCGGCAATACATCGTACAGCCTGGTTTTACGGCCCATAACCGACATTATGTGGTGCAGGGGGCCTTCCGGTCATTCGTGGTGGACGACCATGGGGGCGACCACACGATTTCGTTCGCCATTGAAGATTGGTGGATTACCGATTACAATAGCTACATCTTCCAGCAACCGGCGACGATGTTTGTAGTTGCGCTTGAAGACAGTGTCATCCTTCAAATCAACTACGAAGCCGAAAAACAATTGAAGAGCGGGCACCATCGGTTTGAGACGGTCTTCCGGATTATGGCCGAGCGTGGACTCGCTTTCCAGCAAAAACGGATGGTGTCGAACCTCACGCAATCGGCCGAAGGACGCTACGACCACTTCATTGAAAAATACCCCCAGGTGGCGCAGCGGCTGCCGCAGTATGCCCTGGCGTCGTATCTGGGAATGACGACGGAATTCCTTTCTAAAATCCGGAATAATAAGGTGCGCCGGAAAAGTTGAACTGCTTCAAGCTTTTTTCCTAAACTACTTCATTTTGCAGGGCGTGTGGATGGCCCAACTTTGTCTTGTCAATAATGACATACCATCTAAAAGCAAACAAAATGGAAACAGTTACCACCACCCGCTTCAACGTTCCGCAAAAAGCAGACGTATCCACTCCTAACCAGGCCTTGTTCGACGCCCTTCACAAGTCGCTGGGTTTTGTCCCGAACCTATACGCTTATTTCGCCAAAAACGACACCGCACTTGCCGATTACCTGACGCTGCAGAACCGCAAAAGCACGCTGAGAGCCAAAGAGCGTGAGGTCATCAACCTCGTAACGAGCCAGATCAACGGCTGTCGTTACTGCCAAAGTGCCCACACCGTATTGGGAAAACTGAACGGATTCACCGACGAACAGGTGCTTGAAATCCGCCGGGGAGGTGCTTCCTTTGATCCGAAACTTGATGCCTTGGCCCGGTTTACGGCCGCCGTGGTAACCGATCGCGGACACGCATCGGCTGAGGCAAAAGAAGCCTTTTTTGCTGCCGGATATACGGAAGCGAATATGATTGACGTCATCATCGTTGTCGGTGATAAGATCATATCCAATTACCTTCACAACCTCACGGGGTTTGAGATTGACTTCCCGTTGGCGGATGCAGTTTAAATAGAGAAGGAGGCCCAAAGCCTCCTTTTTTTATTCCAATACGTGAAGGGCGGCGCGCCGCAGGCGATCGTTCAGCGCTTCACCGAGCCCGGTGTTCGGCACATACTCGGCAATAATGGCGTCGAGTCGGGCTTCGTCCAGCGTGTGCAACGCCTCATACAGTCGTTGTGCGGCTTCTTCCAGATTCCCAGAAGGGGATAACACGATTTGTTCCTTCCAACCACTCATGTCGTATTGTTTTCGAAACGAGAGCAGTCCGTAACGGCCATCGGGCATCGAAAGGCGCAAGGTGGCGGCTCCGTGGGTAAGGTATAAAGGGGTTCGGGGTGCGTAATGCGAGGTCGACATGCCTGCGGTTACGACCGCTTTCTGTCCGGCTTTGGGGTGCTCTACACGACCCACGACCGCTTCGATGGCGGCTATTGGCAGGCTTCCGGCACGGTAAACCACAGGTGTTTCTCCTTTAAAGCCGATGATGGTCGATTCAATGCCTTTTTTGCAGGGGCCTCCGTCAAGAATATAGGGAATGCGGTCACCGAGTTGTCGGTCAACATGTTGGGCGCTGGTCGGACTGATGTAACCGTACGGATTCGCGCTCGGCGCCACCAACGGGAAGGGGAGGGCTTGCAACAGCGCCAATGTCAGCGGATGATCGGGCACCCTAACGGCCACCGTGTCTTGTCCGGCCGTTACTGATAATGAAATGCGGTCTGACTTGGGAAGTACCATCGTCAGAGGCCCGGGCCAGAAGTGTGCGGCAAGTTTCCGGGCGTTTTCCGGGATGTGGGTCACGAACTCTTCTAGGCGATCCATGCCCGCCAGGTGTACGATCAGAGGGTTTTGGCGCGGCCGTTTCTTGACTTCGAAAACGCGACTGATGGCTGTTTCATCAAGCGCATTACCGGCCAGGCCATAGACCGTTTCCGTGGGAATCGCGACGACGTCTCCAGCTGTTAGCCAACCTATGGCCGGTTCTATTTGGGAACTGATTTCTGCCATGTCAGGAGTTTTGGACTGCGAAGATACGCATCCGATGTGTGTTATCGTACATCGAGGAAGCGGTGGGTGGTGCCGCAGGCGAGTATCCCCCGCACCTGTATCGCACCCGAGGCCACTGATACCGCTGTCCGGAGCGCTTCCCGCAAGGTCGTGGCCTGGTGACGGATGAGCTTCCGCGACAGCGTATATCCCCTGTCAGACGGCACCCGGAGTTTCCGGATGACGGCGTCATATGCTACGTCGGGCACGAAGGAGGGTTTGAGCGCCCGTTTGACGAAACTGCAGTCTGGGCTCCCGACGATGCAAATCTCACGGATATGGGCGGTCAGTACCAGTTCCGTGAGTTCCGCACTTCGTTTGATGTCAATCGGCTCGACCACTGCTGCCGGTGTAGCAAAATGGTAGACATCACCGAATTCCCGGCGGATAAGGGGTTCGAGATTGCAGCACGGGCAACTGAACACCAATCGCGGACACGTGACGGTAGCTGGCATCAGTCGAGGCTTCGTATCTGGATGTCGCAGTGAATGGCTACCGCACTACTGTCGAGGGAATCGAGCCATTCTACGAGTTCTTCGCGTGACTGCGCCAGTTCGTGCATACGCTTTTCGGAGTGGTCGATATCGGTTCCGAAGCGCTCATCGTCACTGAATTTCTTCAGTTGGTGGTAGCGGATTTTATACGAGAGGAGTTCCACGAGAAGCGTCTTCGCACTTTCTTTTGTGAAGGCACCCTCCATCAGGTTTGTTTCGTGTGTTTTCATAAGGACTTTCATGGGTTACAATAGTTACAATACATTGGGTCTTCCTGGGTTTTGCCATGCGGATATCGCCGTTCCGCTTCATGGCCGCATTTTGCACATTGGCAGATAAAAGCCAGTGTCGACGAGGTGGGTTGGTGGCAGAGCGAGCAGGGTAGTCCCTTTACCGCCCGGGCAATGCCGAAGCCTGGTGTCTCACAGGATGGGCAGCGTGAGTGTACTTTTTCCAGCAATTTTTCCGTCGCTCGTTCGATGACCTTCATTCGCGTTGGGTTATGAAGCGCGCGCATATCGGTCTCTACATAAGCGCATCCGTGTTGCTCCATCGTTTGGCGCCAGGCTGTCAGCAGTGTGTCCCAGTCCCCAATTCCCTTTACCAATCCGATTGTGGTGGCGGCATCCCGTCGTATGATAAGGCGATGGGAAGGAAATAAGGCTTTGTCGGCAAAGGCTTTAAGGGCGCTTTCAGATGCGATGGCCTCACCTGCGAAATTCGTTTGCAGGCTCAGTTCGCGTTCGATGATCTCGAGTTCCTGCTGTTTGTCTATCAGGATGATGAGCTCGTCGTCGGCTCCGGCAAACCAGGCGGACGGATGAGGTCCGAAGGAACCTTCATTTGCCATCGCAAGGTCATAGCCGTATCGATCCATGGCCATCCGGCATTTCTTGCGTAACGTGGCAAGTGGGTCATCGCCCCGTTCGACCTCACCGGTGAACGTCCCTAACAGGTCGGTATCGAAATCGTCGGGTGCCAGTGCCGTGACGCCCAAGCTTTTTTCTACCAATGGCGCGATGACCCGCTCTTTGCCATGTTTCGTGGCGATCAGCAACTGTCGCCCTTCAAAAAAATGCCGTGCCTCCATCTACCGTAGGGTCGACTTGAAACGCAACGGATCGCCGTTCCGCAAGGCTGCCAGGAAGATCGGAATGGAGAGGGCCTTGGCGCCGGCCCCCAAGAAGAGGTCGTCGGTGGCCCAGCCCATTGTGAATACGACAACGGCGAGTACTGTCAGGCAAACGGGAAGGAAGTTGCGTTTCATCGTAGGGGGTTTTATTGACCTTGTCCGAGTGAATAAGCGGCGCGTCCGTCGAAGGTGTAGAGGTTTTCGGTCTTGATCACGTCTACTCCCAGGTTCTCCGCCGTCTGCATCAGTTGGAGGATGTGTTGCTTAGTAATCGTCGCGCCTTCTACCGGTTTGAAACGACATCTCCAGTGGTCGGTGCAGTAGGTTTCAGGGAAGCCGTCCGGATATACTTTGATACCGCGGTTGGTGATCATGTTGAGTTTTACCTCGGCTCCGTCAAGTGGTTGGATTTTCGCAGCCAGTTCGGATGCATCGGCTCCGGCCCAGTGCACGAAGATATCGACGCCTACGAGGTCTTTTTGTGCGGCTGGTTTCCGGCGGTATTCCGGAAGGCGCATCACGACGTCTTTTGCATAACTAACGGGCTTCAGTTTCACCGGAGTCTGTCCGAGGCGGGCAATTACAGCCTCAGCGAATTCGCGGGTGCCGACTTTTTCTGTGCTCACACCGTCTACGAACACATCGTAGGTGTGGATACCGTCTTCGATGGTTTTCAGCCAGGCGTTCTGTACTTTCTCTGCGATGTCCTGTTGGCCGATGTGGGTCAGCATCAGGATGGCGCCCTGAAGGAGTCCGGATGGGTTCGCCAGGTTTTGTCCGGCGCGACGCGGTGCCGATCCGTGGATGGCTTCAAACATGGCGCACTCGGCTCCGATGTTCGACGATCCGGCGAGTCCGACGGAGCCCGCAATCTGGGCTGCTACGTCGCTGAGGATGTCGCCGTAGAGGTTTGGCATGACGATGACGTCAAAGATCTCGGGTGTGTCGGCGAGTTTGGCGGCGCCGATATCGACGATCCAGTGTTCGTTTTCGAGGTCTGGGTACTCAGCGGCGATTTCGTCGAATACCTGGTGGAAAAGTCCGTCGGTCTGCTTCATGATATTGTCTTTCGAGAAGCAGGTCACCTTTTTGCGGCCATATTGGCGAGCGTATTCGAAGGCGTAACGAATGATTTTCTCACAACCCGGACGGCTGATGAGCTTGAGGCACTGCACCACTTCGTCGGTTTGCTGGTGCTCGATGCCGGCGTAAAGGTCTTCTTCGTTTTCACGGATGATGACGACATCCATTTTCGGATGCTTCGTCTGTACGAACGGGTGAAGGGTGAAGCACGGACGCACGTTGGCGTAGAGTCCGAGTGATTTGCGTGTGGTAACGTTCAGGCTTTTGTAGCCGCCGCCCTGTGGCGTGGTGATCGGCGCCTTGAGGAACACTTTGTTCCGGCGGATGATGTCCCATGATTCCCTTGCAATACCTGAGGTATTACCTGACAGGTACACTTTTTCACCCACTTCGATTTCGTCGATTTCGATGCGGGCACCTGCCGCCTGGATAATGGCTAGTGTGGCATCCATAATTTCGGGTCCGATTCCGTCGCCTTTGGCTACTGTAATTCGCGTCATTGAAAATTGCTTTTTGGTTACAGGGCAAAGTTGAGGTGTGTTTTCGATAAATTTTTATTTAACTTTGATATACATTACATAAAATATTTTTATGAACTATACGCTGAACCAGTTGCGCATTTTCGCGATGGTGGTGCAAACCAAAAGCATTACTAAAGCAGCCGAAGAACTGCACCTGACGCAGCCGGCGGTTTCGATACAGTTGCGGAATTTCCAGGACCAGTTTGAGTTGCCGTTGATTGAAATCGTGAACCGTAAGCTGTTTGTGACGGACTTCGGATTTGAGATTGCCGCAGCGGCGGAGACCATCCTGAATGAGGTACACGCCATCGATTTTCGGATGCATGCCCACAAGGGACAGCTTACCGGTAGATTGAGGATGTCGGTGGTATCGACCGGGAAGTACATCGCGCCCTACTTCATCGCCGATTTTATGAAAGCGAATGAAGGGGTCGAATTATACCTGGATGTGACCAATAAGGCGCAGGTGATTGCCACACTCGAACGTAACGAGGTCGATTTTGCGCTGGTGAGCGTCTTGCCGGAGAAACTACAGATCGAAAAGGTCGAGTTGATGCAAAATAAGTTATTCGTTGTGGGAAACTACGACCGTACCTTCCCGGAAACGGAGCAGGGAAAAGCGATTTTTGAGGAAATCCCGCTTATTTACCGCGAGCAGGGGTCGGGCACGCGTCACGTTATGGAACGCTACATCAGCCGCAACCGACTGCCTGTTCGAAAAAAGATGGAGCTGACCAGTAACGAGGCAGTCAAACAGGCGGTGATCGCGGGACTCGGTTATTCGATCATGCCGCTGATCGGCATCAAGAATGAACTGCTCAATCGCCAATTACAGATTATTCCTGTCAAGGGTTTTCCGATACGGTCGACGTGGTACCTGATTTGGTTGAAGGAAAAACGACTCGGACCCGTAGCAACAGCCTATCTCGACTTCCTCAAGGCAGAGAAGGAAGCCATCATCCGCCAATGGTTTGACTGGTTCGAGCAGTGGTAGACGCACCGTACCCCTAAAAAAAAAACAACCCCAGACGCTTCGGTGTCCGGGGTTGCAGCCTAACCAATAACAAAAACAAACCTACCTTATATACGTAGAACTATGACGGAAGGTTTGTTAACTGATTACTAAAGTTATACGAGCGGATCAGCGATGCAGTAAACGGAAGGCGATGCCGCGCCCCATTCCTTGCATGATGGCGAGATTGATCCAACTCAGGGCGAATTTTTCTAACAATTCTACTTTGTCGGCTTTGCCAAAATCGATGCAGGTGCCAAAACCACAATCGAGTGCCAACTGCCGGGCCACCTGTTTCGCTTCGACGTTGTCGCCGGCCATGAACATGTCGAGGGCCTGGTCGGCATACAACGGATCCGCCATGTTTTCAAATCCGGTGGAATTGAAACATTTTACAAGGCGGGCATTCGTGTGTTCAGCCAGAAAATGAAAGGCGGTCGGATAGGCATTTGGCAGTGGCATAATCGCGTTGGTGGCGTCGATGATGACCGTATGGCTCATGTCGCCACCCAAGGCATCGGCTACCTCGATTACGGCGGCAGCCGGTGTAGCCAGCAGGATTACCTGGCTTTGGGCTATGGCTTCCGGAACGGTGAGGAAACGGCTTTCGCCAAATTCATCGACCAGTCGTCGGCTTTTGTCTGAAAGTGGAAATTGCGCGCCGAATACCACGGTGTGTCCGGCCTTTTTCCAGTTGCGGGCTAGTGCGGCACCGACGTTTCCGAGGCCGATTACAGCAATGCGATAGGGTATCATAGTGTTTGGAACGATTGTAGGATGGAAAGGAATTCAGGGCCTTGCACCACAAAAGGCAAATGGCTTGTTTTCATTGTGGCTGTTTTGCGAACGGTGCCATCGGCTTTGACCATTTTCTGTTGTAGCGCAAACGGGATGGCGTGGTCGTTTTCAGTGAAGATATAGTATTTCGGAATACGGGCAAAACCCGCCGACAGTGTGGTCGGTTCGGTAAACCCTTTGGTGGGCTCGGCGCGGTGGTACTTAACGAGCATCTCTTTGACCGAAGCCGGACAATCCGCGCAAACCACATCTGCGATAGCGTCTTTCCGGATGCTTACGAGTGCCCCGTTCGCGGAATATTCAAAAATGGGAATCGGTTTTTTCCCGAAGAAATCGTCGTTGATACCGGCAATACTTTGGCCACTTTTTGGAAGGTAGGCGGCGACATAAACGACTTTCCCGACTTTGTCAGCTCTTTGATCGGCTGCGGCTGATACGATGACGCCTGCCATTGAATGTCCGACCAATATCACCTTACCCGGTGCGGCGTCAATTGCGTTCGTGACGGTTTTGACGTAGTCGTTCATATTGACGTCTGTGCCAGAGGTTGGATCGATACCATGTGCGGGAAGGTTGACGGTCACAACGTTGGCGTGCTCGGCCAGGGTCGTACGGATTCCACCCCAGGCACTCTCGTCGGCCCAGGCACCGTGTACGAAGATATAGGTAGGATAGCGTTTCGCATCCTCTTCCAGGGCCTGTACGACCAACTCGGCCGCTTTGGCGCCGCTGTTCTGTTGTTGTCCCGTGATGAGGTTGCCGCTTCGGATGGCAAAAGCATCGAAGGCATGGGCGGTTTCGAAATGCGTATCCGGTAGTTTTCGTGCTTCGTCCTCGATACGGAAGGGCTGGATTTTCATCCCCACATAGGCGTCTGCGTAGTTTTCTTCGCTGTTCGCGAAACCCGTCCAGTGTTTTCCTTTTACGATGAGGTTACCATCGGGAAGACGGGCGTCGAGCAAAATACAGGTGCCATGACAGATGGCCGCGGTCGGTTTTCCGGTTTGGTAGAAGTTGCTGAAGAAAGCCAGCAGTTCCGGGTTTTTGTAAAAGGTGTACATCGGCCCTTGTCCGCCACAAACAAAGATCGCTTTGTAGTCATTGGGGTTGATGTCGGCGAGTTTCTTCGAGTTCGCGAGCCAGTCGCGTTTGGCCGGATCTTTTTTGAAGCCTAGCGACAGTACGTCGAAGGCCGCGTATCCGCTTGCATCTTCCGGATCACTGAAGCTGTCGAAGAAGAGCGCGCCACCATTCAGGGACGCCACATCGACTTTATAGCCCGCTTCGGTGAACGTCCAATAGGGGTGGGTGAGTTCGGAATACCAGACGCCGATGGGCCATCCGGTTTGTTTGCTGGTGGCCTGGTTCGAGGCAATCATCAGGATCTTGCCTTTGTAGCCCGCGTTGTGTTGGGCATGTGCGATGCACGTCAGGACGAGCATTGCCAGTAGTAGCCGTTTTTTCATAAGGAGTTTCGTTTAACCCTCCAAAGCTACGGCTGTAAAGGCGCCGCTTCAAGAGTGTTACCAAGGCGTGCGGAACACACTTTTTGGTAAGTAAGGGCTGTTTTTTGGTATCTTCGTCTAAAACG
>DATGXZ010000351.1:0-1629 GCA_035298445.1 Flavobacterium sp. | reverse complement strand
AGGTGTCGAGAAAGCGGCAGTCGCCATTCTTCACGGCGTCGTCAATAGCGAAACGATAGGTCGCCAGCGCGTCATACTCGCCCTGCAAAAACAACAGGTGGTTCTCGTCGAGGTAGTCGACGAAGCGATCGAAGACATAGGCCGACAGGCTGTCGTCTACGGGTTTCGGACGGTAGTGTTCCCGTTGCAGGAGTTTGTTAAGGGCGGCGAGTGTGCGGCAGGTCGACTGGCTGTCCTGTGCGCGAACCAGCAGCGGAAGCAGAAGCAACAGCCAGGCGATCGATTTCATGTTATTTTTTATAGAAGGGCAGTTTTACAACCTGCGCCGGAATATCATTTTTGCGGATACGGATGAAAATCTCGCTTCCCGGTGTGCTGAACGCTGTCGGCACGTAGCCGAGTCCGATGCCTTTGTTCAGCGACGGCGCCATCGTGCCCGACGTTACGATACCGATGACATTGCCGTCTTGGTCGACGATTTCGTAGTCGTGACGCGGAACGCCCCGTTCAGTGAGTTCAAATCCGACGAGCTTGCGCGAAACGCCCTGTTCTTTTTGCTGCTTCAGCGCCTCGGCGTTGACAAAGTCTTTGGTGAACTTCGTAATCCAGCCCAGGCCGGCTTCAATCGGTGAGGTCGTGTCGTTGATGTCGTTGCCATACAAGCAGAATCCCATCTCAAGACGAAGGGTGTCACGTGCGGCGAGCCCGATTGGTTGGATGCCATACGCAGCACCGGCTTCGAAAACGGCTTTCCAGATGGCTTCGGCATGGGCCGCCTTGCAGTAAATCTCAAAACCGCCCGATCCGGTGTAGCCGGTGGCGGAAATGATGACATCGTCAAACCCCGCAAAGTCGCCCACCGCAAAATGGTAGTAGGCAATCGCCGACAGGTCAAGAGACGAAAGTGGTTGCATCGCCTCGACGGCTTTCGGTCCCTGGATGGCGAGCAGCGCGTAGTCGTCCGACTGGTTTTCCATTTTCGCGCCAAAGGTGTTGTGCGACGAAATCCACGCCCAGTCTTTGTCGATGTTCGAGGCGTTTACGACCAACATATAGTCGTCGTCCGCGAATTTATACACAATCAAATCGTCAACGATACCGCCGTCGGCATTCGGCATACACGAATACTGCGCCTTGCCGGGCACCAGCGTCGACGCGTCATTGGTCGTTACTTTCTGGATCAGATCAAGTGCGCCGGGTCCCGAAATCCGAAACTCGCCCATGTGCGACACGTCGAAAACCCCAACGCCGTTGCGCACGGTGTCGTGTTCGGCATTGACGCCCTCATAGGTAATGGGCATGTTGTAACCGGCGAATGGAAGCATCTTGGCTCCCAACGCCTCGTGGATGTGGGAAAGTGGCGTGTTTTTCATAATCGTTGTTTGTGCTGCGAAGGTAACGGAAATGGAGGAGATTAGAAAGAGTTGGCAGTTGGCAGTAGGCAGTGGGCAGTGGGCAGTCGCAGTATCGGTTGCAGGGGCAGACAATTCCCGCTGTTCGTTGCAAGTCCTCGCGGGGTGCCGCTTTTTTATGGGTCTTGCCACGGCTTCCGTTGGTCGCCGCGCAACACCCTAAAAAAGGAGGCACCACACTGCGGGCTTTCCACTGCCATCGGGGCTGCAGTTGCTG